>JASHUV010000149.1 GCA_030039825.1 Thermoplasmata archaeon | reverse complement strand
TGCAGGAACCTGAGCGACGTCTCGAACCCGTACTCCGTCGCGAGCAGCTCGACCCCGTCGAGGTAGACGAGCACGCTCCCGCCCTCGGCGGCCTCGCGGATCCGGCCCGCGATCTCGCCGGGCGCCAGGCCGGGGCGGCCCGCGTCCCCGCTCGCCGGGCCGATCGACAGGAGGAGGGGCGCCGTCGGCAGCCGCCGCGGGAGCTCGGGGGGATGGTTCGAGACGAGGACGACGCGCCCGAAGGCGGGCGCGCTCTCGGCGAGCTGCCGGAGGGCCCGGTCCGGCCGGGGTTCCCGGACGAGCCGGCTCTCGCCGGGGCGCATCGGCGAGCCCGTCAGCGCCGAGGTCAGCGTCGGCGCGGGCTCGCTCGCCTCCGGGGGCCTCAGGAGGGCCCCCCACGCCGGCCGGCGCGGGGGCCTCAGGAGGCTCCGCCGCTTCCGCTCGACGTCCTCGGAGAGCCGCGCGAGTCGCCCCTCGACGAGGAAGCGGAGCTCCTGGGCGGTGTGCCCGCGCGAGGCGTGCTGGAGGAGCTCCTTGAACGCCTCGCGGAGGCCCTCGCCGTACCCCTCGGCGTACGCCCGGGCGTACTCGTCGTCGCCGGTCGACCCGGACGGCTCTTCCGCGGGGGGGCGCCGGTCCGGGCCGCCCGCGCTCACGCTCGGGCGGTCCCCGGGGGCGCCCGGACCTCGGCGATCTCCGTGGGGGCCCCGCGGGCGCGGGGCGCCGGGAGGTCCTCGTCGGGGGCGAACTTGTAGCCGTAGTGGATGACCCCCGCCCGGCCCTCCTCCCGCAGCTTGCGGAACGTGGCGCGGACCTTGAGCCCGATCCGCACCTGCTCGGGCGTGACGTCGACGACCTGGCCGGTGAGCTGCGGGCCCTCGACGGTCCTGACGATGGCGAGGACGTAGGGCACCTGCATCTCGAACCCCTCCGCCGGGTCATGGACGACGGTGAAGGAGACGACCTCCCCCGCGCCGGAGAGCAGGATCGGCTCGAGGCGCCCGAGCGACTCCCGATGCTGGGCGCACGTTGGGCAGACGGCGCGCGGCGGGAAGTAGACGGTCCCGCAGCGCGTGCACCGGCAGCCGCCGAGATTGTAGCGCTGCGGCGTCTCCCTCCAGAACCTCGCGATCGACATCGTTCTCGACCCTCCCCCTCCTCCGAACCGCTCTTAATTCGCGCGCTCCAGGAGGTGGACGACGCTCGTCGCCCCCGTCCCGCCGAGGTCGTGGGCGAGGCCGAGGCTCGCCCCCGCGACCTGCCGGTCGCCGGCCTCGCCGCGGAGCTGTCGCACGAGCTCGACGACCTGGGCGACGCCGACCGCCCCGAACGGGCGTCCCTGGGCCTTGAGCCCCCCGGAGGTGTTGACCACGACCTTCCCCGCCCCGGAGAACTCGCCGGCCGCGAACGCCCGGCCGCTCGCGCCCTTCGCGACGAACCCGAGGTCCTCGAGCGCGACGAGCGCGCTGATCGTGAAGGCGTCGTGGACCTCGGCGACCGCGACGTCCGCCGGGCTCCGGTTCGCCTGCGCGAACGCCCGCTTCGCCGCGACGACGGTCGAGTCGACCGTGACGAGCTCCCGGCGGTGGTGGAGCGCCATCGTGTCGCCGGCGACCTGGCTCGCGGCGATCCGGATCGGCGTGTCGGTGAACTTCCGCGCGCGTTCCATCGGGCCGAGGACGATCGCCGCCGCCCCGTCGGAGAGCGGCGCGCAGTCGAGCATCCCGAGCGGCTCGGCGACCGGGGTCGCCCCGACGACCTGCTCGATCGTCAGGCGGTTCCGGTAGTGCGCGAGCGGGTTCTTCGAGCCCATCTCGTGGGCCCGTACCGCCACGGCCGCGAGCTCCTCGCGCTTCGTGCCGAAGTCGTGGGCGTGGCGCTGGGCGACGAGCGCCCAGAGCGCCGGGAGCGTCGCGCCGAAGACCGCCTCCCACTCGTGGTCGGCCGTCCCGCTGAGGATCCGGTTCGCCTCGGTGTCGGCGACATCGGTGAGCTTCTCCGCGCCGCCGACGACGACGAAGTCGTGGGCCCCGCTCGCCACCGCGAGCCACCCCTCGTGGAGGGCGATCGCGCCCGACGCGTCGCCCCCCTCGGCGCGGATCGCCGGGAGGTGGTGGGCGCCGAGCCCGGCGTAGTCGAGGATGAGGGGGGCGATCTGCTCCTGGTCGATGAGGCTCCCGCTCGCCATGCAGCCGAGGTAGAGCGCCCCGAGGTCGCCCGAGGAGAGCTTCGCGTCGAGGAGGGCCTGGAAGCCGGCCTCGATGCCGATCTCCCGGAAGGAGCGGTCCCAGAGCTCGCCGAAGCGCGTCTGCCCGATCCCGAGGACCGCGACGTCCCTCATCCGGCGCCCCCCATGTGGATCTTGCCGCGGAACTTCGCGTAGACGGCGTACGGGATCTCGATCCCCTCGTCGAGGAAGGACTGGACCGGGGTCCCGATCGAGCGGTCGAGGTCGGGCAGGGCGTCCGTGGCCTCGACGTCGAAGGCGTCCGACCCGGCGCCGCTTCCGTAGCCGACGACGAGGATGCGCTCGCCCGGCGCCGCGGCGTCGAGGACGTTCGCGAGCCCGATGAGCGCCGCGCCGCTGTAGGTGTTGCCGATCGACGGCGTCACGAGGCCCCGCTTCATCTGGGCGTCGGTGAAGCCGAGCTGCCGGCCGATCCGCTGGGGGAACTTGCCGTTCGGCTGGTGGAAGACGACGTGGGCGTAGTCCTTCGGCCCGGTCCCCGAGCGCTCGAACATCTTGCGGGCGCACTCCGCGACGTGGCGGAAGTACGCGGGCTCCCCCGTGAACCGCCCGGAGTGGCTTGGGTAGCGCTGGCCCTCCCGGCGCCAGAAGTCGGGGGTGTCGGTGGTGTAGGAGAGCGTCTCCCGGATCCGGGCGACGACCTTCTCCCGGCCGATGACGAACGCCGCCCCTCCGGCGCTCGCGGAGTACTCGAGGGCGTCGCCGGGCGCCCCCTGGCTCGTGTCGGAACCGATGGCG
>JASHUV010000008.1 GCA_030039825.1 Thermoplasmata archaeon | reverse complement strand
TCCATCGGCCTCGCGATCGGCCTCATCTTCCTCGGGCTCGTCCTCGTTCGGCGCGTGGAGACGGAGCGGCGTTCGATCGGGATCCAGAGGGCGCTCGGCGTGCCGGGGCGCCAGCTCGCCGCGGAGATGGGCCGCCGCGCGCTCCTCCTCGCCGCGGCGGGCGCGGCCGGGGGCGTCCTGGGGGGCGCCGCGATCATCACGGTCCTGACGCGGTTCGGCCCGCCGGAGGTGCAGGCCGCCGTCGACCTCGCCGTCTACGACCCGATCGAGCTCGCGGCGCTCGTGGGGGCGATCCTGCTCCTCTCGCTCCTCGCGAGCCTCGGGGCGACCCGGGCCGCGCTCCGCCTGTCGATCCCGGAGGCCCTCCGGTGAGCGACGGCCCCGTCCCGGTGATCGAGCTGAAGGGGGTCGGGAAGGTCTACCGGCCTTCCGATGCGCCGGAGGTGCCGGCGCTCCGGGAGGTCGACCTCACCCTGGGGGCCGGGGAGTTCGTCTCCGTCGAGGGGCCGTCCGGCTGCGGGAAGACCACGCTCCTCAATCTCCTCGGCCTCCTCGACCGCCCGACCGACGGCGAGATCCTCTGGGACGCGCGCCCGGTCGCGGGCCGGACGGAGCGCGAGCGCTCGCGCCTCCGCCTGACGGGGGTCGGCTTCATCTTTCAACGCTTCTACCTCCTTCCGACCTTGACCGTCGGGGAGAACGTCGAGCTGCCGATGCGAGCGCGGGGGATGCCGGCGGCGACCCGGAGGGCGCGGGCCGCGGAGCTCCTCGGCCAGGTGGGGCTCGGCGACCGGAGCGCCTCCTACCCCCACGAGCTCTCGGGGGGCCAGGAGCAGCGCGTGGCGATCGCCCGGGCGCTCGCGAACCGGCCGGGGCTCCTCCTCGCCGACGAACCGACCGGCGAGCTCGACCGGGAGAACGCGGAGCAGGTGCTGAAGACCCTCGCCGAGGCGCGTGCGTCCGTCGGTGCCACGCTCGTCGTCGTCACGCACAACCCCGCCGTCGCGGCTCGGGCGGCCCGCCACCTCACGATGGCCGACGGACGGATCGTCGCGGACGCGCGCGGGGCCTAGGTCCGATGGCGCGCATCGCCATCCTCCTCGAGGACCGTTGCCACCCGAAGGAGTGCCAGTGGGAGTGCCAGGCCTACTGCCCCCCGGTGCGGATGGGGCAGGAGTGCATCGTCGAGGGCCCGACCGGCCGTCCGATCATCTCCGAAACCCTGTGCATCGGCTGCGGGATCTGCGTCCACAAGTGCCCGTTCGACGCCATCAAGATCCTCAACACGCCGGAGGCCGATCCGTCGGAGATCGTCCACCGGTACGGCTACAACGGCTTCCGGCTCTACCGCCTCCCGGCCGTGCCCCGCCAGGGGATCACCGGGCTCCTCGGGCCGAACGGCACCGGGAAGTCGACGGCCCTGCGGATCCTGGCCGGCACCGAGGTCCCGAACCTCGGGGCCTTCGACGCCGCCGGGGCGTGGCCGACGGTCCTCGAGCGCTTCCGGGGGACCCAGCTGCACGAGCACTTCCGGCGCGTCGCCTCCGGTGAGCTCACGGTCGCCGCCAAGCCGCAGTACGTCGACCGGCTCGCCGAGGGCGGCGGGAGCGTGGCGGAGATGCTCGGGAACCTCCCGGGCGGCGCGGCCGCCGCCTCGCTCGACGCGGTCGGTCTCCTCGGCCATCGCGACCGCCCGCTCGCCGAGCTCTCCGGCGGGGAGCTCCAGCTCGCGGCGATCGCGAGGACGCTCGCCACCCCGGCCGACCTCTACCTCTTCGACGAGCCGTCGAGCTACCTCGACATCGTCCATCGCCTCAAGGTCGCCCGGCTCCTGCGGCGCCTCGGCGAATCGAAGAGCGTGGTCGTCGTCGAGCACGACCTCGCGCTGCTCGATTACCTCGCCGACTCCGCCCACCTGGTCTACGGGGAGGAGGCGGCGTTCGGGGTGATCTCCCACCCTCTGCCCATGCGGACGGCGATCAACACCTACCTCACCGGCTACCTCAAGGACGAGAACGTGCGCTTCCGGACCGACCCGGTCCGGTTCGTCGCCCATCCCCCGAAGCTCGCGCCCCGGGGGAGCGCGCTCGTCACCTTCGGGGCGCTCGCGAAGCGCTACCCGGCCTTCTCGCTCGCCACCGAGCCCGGAGCGCTCCAGAGGGGGGAGACCGTCGGCATCGTCGGGCCGAACGCGACCGGCAAGACGACGTTCGTGAAGATGCTCGCCGGCGTCGAGCGCCCCGAGGAGGGGAGCCCCCCGACCGGGGTGACGGTCAGCTACAAGCCGCAGTACCTCAAGGCGACCGGGCCGGCGAGCCTCCGGGAGCGCCTCGACGCCCGGCGCTCCGACCCCGGCTTCGACTCCGGCCTGTTCGAGCGGGAGCTCGTCCCGGGACTGCGGCTCGACGGCGTGATGGATGTCGCGCTCACCGACCTCTCCGGCGGGGAGCTCCAGCGGGCGGCGGTCGCCCTCGCGCTCGCGCAGCCGGCGACGCTCTACCTCCTCGACGAGCCGTCGGCCTACCTCGACGCCGACGAGCGGATGGCGATGGCGAAGCTCATCCGCCGCCAGGTCGAGCGCCAGGCGGTGAGCGCCCTCGTCGTCGACCATGACGTCTACTTCCTCGACCTCGCGAGCGACGCCCTCATGGTCTTCCGCCACCCCGACGGGGCGCTCGACCGCGGGGCGGGTGCGGGGCCGTTCGCGATGAGGGAGGGGATGAACCGCCTGCTCCGCGAGGTCGAGGTGACGTTCCGGCGCGACGCGGAGACGCGCCGCCCGAGGATCAACCGCGAGGGGTCGGTCCTCGACCGGGAACAGCGCTCGAGCGGGGAGTACTACTACGAGGCCGCGGCCTGAGCGCGGGCGGGGCCCGTGAGCGCGCCGGCCTCCCGCGCGGCGTCCGGTTGGATCGACTCGGAGGGCCGGTGGCGCTCGAGCGCGCCGCCCGACATCGCGGTCCTCGTCGTCTACGCCCTCCTCCTCCTCGTCCTCCTGTACTTCGGCCGCACGTCGTCGAGCTCGATCGTGCCGGATTCGACGCTCGTGCTCGCCGCGATCATCGCGATCTTCTGGGCCCGGTACGTCTCGACGCGCTACGTCCTGGATTCCGACGCGCTCCACGCCCGCCGGCTGTTCGGCTCCCGATCGGTCCGGCTCGACACCGTCCACCGCATCGCGCCGGCGAACCTCCGCGACCTCGCACCGACCGGCCTGTGGCGGGGGTGGGGCTGGCACGGCCGCCTGTGGAGCCCCTCGATCGGGACGTTCGAGTCGGTCAGCACCATCTCCTCGGGCGTGCTCGTCTACGGCGAGGGCGTCCCGCTCTTCGTCTCGCCGCGGGACCCCGAGGCGTTCATCCGGGAGCTGTCGCGACGGGTGCGCTCCTACCGCGGGGACGTCGAGGTGCGAGCGCCGGCGGCGAGGGGCGTGGCGCCCGTCCTCTGAGCGCGAGGGGAACGGCCCCTTCGGGAGGCTCGTCCGGGCGGGCCCGTCGGCGCCGATATCTGGGAGCCCGCCCTCCGAGAGCGTCCCCGGACCGGGGCGACGTGATGGCGGCGGAGCGACGCGTGGTGGACTGGCTCCTCGGGACGGACCAGCCGGCGGTCCGGTACCGGACCCTGAAAGAGCTCCTCCACCGGCCCGAGGGGGACGAGGAGGTCCGGCAGGCCCGAGCGGCGCTCCCGACCCGCGGCTGGGCGAAGGAGGTCCTCGACCTCCAGCGGCCGAGCGGGTGCTGGCACGACGAGCGGAGCCTCTTCACCCCGAGCTTCCACGCCACCTTCTGGATGCTGCTCCTGCTCGCGGACCTCCGGATGACGAAGGAGGACCCCCGGGTGGACCGCGCCGCCCGACTCTGGATCGAACGGAACCGCACCTCGACCGGCGGCTTCGGTCAGACCGCGAAGGGACCCGGTCACCTCTGCATCACCGGCAACACCGCCCGGGCCCTCGTCCGGCTCGGGTACGGGGAGGACCAGCGGGTTCGGAAGGCGTTCGACTGGCTCGTCCGGAACCAAGCGGAGCTCGGGGGATGGTCGTGCTGGAACTTCGGCGACCCCCCGCACAAGGGGCGCACGCTCGACGCCTGGGAGCCGCTGAGCGCGTTCGCCGCGTATCCCCGGTCGAGATGGAGCCGGAGCATGACGGCGGCCTGCGAGCGGGGGGCCGAGTTCTTCCTCGACCGCGAGCTCCACCGCCAGGGCGCGCGCTTCGAGCCGTGGTTCCGCTTCCACTACCCCTACCACTACTACTACGACCTCCTCGTCGGGCTCGACACGCTGACCGCGCTCGGGTACGGGAGCGATCCCCGCCTCAGGTTCGCGATCGACCATCTCCTCTCGAGGCGACGGCGGGACGGACGGTGGAACCTCGATGCGAACCGGCCCGAGGACTCCCCCGCCCTCGCCGCGTTCCGGCGTCAGCACCCGAGGAGCGAGGATCTGACGCCGTTCGTCCTGGAGACGCCCGGGCGACCGAGCAAGATGATCACGCTCACCGCGATGACCGTCCTCGAGCGGCTCCGCGAGGCGTCCTGACATCGTTCCCGCCCGCCCGAGGGAGGCGCGCCCGGTACGCCCGCAGCCCCCCCTTCAGGCTGCGGGCGGTCGTGAGACCGGCGTCCCGCAGGAGTCGTGCGCCCCGTCCGGAGCGGCCGCCCATCTGGCAGTAGAGCACGACCGGGACGGCCCCCCGGAGCTCGTCGGCGTGCCCGGCGAGCTCCCCGAGCGGGATCAGCCGCGCCCCGTCGAGGTGGCCCTCGGCGAACTCTCCGGGTTCGCGGACGTCGACGAGGAGCGGAGGGGCCGGGCCCCGGAGCGCCCGATCGAGCTCCTCCGCGCCGATCTCGAGGTCCTGGGCGGGGTCACCGACCGCCGGGGCGAGCACGACCTCAGTGAGGGGGTCGGAGCGATGGCGCGGCGAGCACCGAGAGCAGTCGGGGTCGCGGCGGATCTCGAGCTCCCGGAAGCGCATCTCGAGCGCGTCGTAGAGCAGGAGCCGCCCCACGAGCGGCGAGCCGATCCCGAGCAGGACCTTGAGCGCCTCCGTCGCCTGGATCGTGCCGACGACGCCGGGCAGGAGGCCGAGCACACCCCCCTCGGCGCAGGAGGGGACCGCCTCGGCGGGCGGCGGTTCCGGGAAGAGGCAGCGGTAGCACGGCCCGGCGGGCGGGGCGAAGACGCTGACCTGGCCCTCGAAGCGGTACACGGAGCCGAAGACGTCCGGGCGGCCGAGCCGCACGCACGCGTCGTTGATGAGGTAGCGCGACGGGAAGTTGTCGGTGCCGTCGAGCAGGATGTCGTAGGACGCGAGGACGTCGAGGATGTTCCCGGCGTCGAGCTCCCCCTCGTGCCGAACGAGCGTCACGTTCGGGTTGAGCGCGCGGAGGCGCTCGGTGGAGGCGTCGAGCTTGCTCCGACCGATGTCGGCGGTCGCGAAGAGGACCTGTCGCTGCAGGTTCGAGGCCTCGACCCGGTCGAAGTCGACGAGGCCGATCGTGCCGACGCCGGCCGCCGCGAGGTAGAGCGCGGCCGGGGCCCCGAGGCCGCCGGTTCCGACGATGAGCGCGCGCGCCGCCTTCAGGCGGCGCTGACCCTCGAGCCCGACGTCGGGCAGCGCGAGATGGCGGCCGTAACGGATCCGCTCCTCGTCGGTGAGCTCGGGGAGCCCGGTGGAGGGCCGGGCGGTGAGGCGCGGCGCTCCCCCGGGTCGCCGACGGGTCGGGGTCACCCGCTACCCCCCCGAAAGGGCCGCCACGACCGCGAGCCGGTCCCCCTCGTGGAGCTCGGTCCGTTCCCCCTCGAGGTTGCGCACGTCGACGCCGTTCACGAGGAGGACGAAGGAGCGCCGCAACCGACCCGGCGCGGCGAAGAGCTGGGCCCCCAGGGCGGGCTCGGTCTCGGCGAGCTCGCGGAGGGCCTCGCCGACCGTCGAGGCGCCGGTGCGACGCGGCCGAACCCCCGAGCCCGACCGGGCGATCGCCACTGGGAGCTCGATCACCGCGCCGGCCATGCCGCCCCCCGAGGCCGCGCGTCCTGCCTAGGTCAGGCGGATCAGGTGGGTGCAGCAGGCGCCGCCCCGCGTGATGGAGTCCTGGAGCCCGAGGCCGCTCTGGCCGAGGAGGCCCTCGGTGAGGTTCTTGTCGAAGACGTCGCAGATGAGCGGCGCGTGGGCGAGGGCGGAGTGACGGAAGACGCAGTTCGTCCGCACGATCTTGAGCGTCCCGTCGGGGGCCTCCTCGATCGTGCACCGGAAGCCGAGCTGGTTGAGCGCGGCCGCGAGGGCCGTGGCACGTTCGTGCGAGGACCCTCCCTGAGGGATCTCCCCGGCGATCTGCCGGGCGAGGGAGCGCGCCGCGTCCGCGAAGAGCGAGGCGACGTACGGCTCCCCCTCGCGGGTGATCAGCTCGCCCATGACCGAGTCGAGGAGCATCTCGTAGCGCCGCGGGAAGAGCTCACGCCCCTGCGGCGTGAGGAGGTAGCGCTTCCTCGGGCGGCCGACGCCCTCGCGCCGGAACGTCGGCACGACGAGCCCGCGCGCCTCGAGGCGGTCGAGGTGACCGCGGGCGGCGCTCTCCTGGATGCCGAGGCTCTTCGAGAGGTCCCGGGCGGTCTTCGGCGAGACCGCGAGCTCCTCGAGGATCCGACCGCGCGTGCCCGATTCCACGGGGCTCGTCGATCCCGCCATCCTCGAAATCCCGCCTCGGACCCCTCTCGGAGCGCGGCCGAATTAACACACAACGAAATATTTAAATTACGGTGCCGGCTGCGCGGCCCGAGGTTCCATGCCGGAGGCCCCGCGGCACACGCTCGTCATCGAGGGGCTGCACGCCGAGGTCGCGGGCAAGGAGATCCTGAAGGGCGTCGACCTGACGCTCTCGAGCGGGGAGATCACCGCCCTGATGGGCCCGAACGGCTCCGGGAAGAGCACGCTCGCCTACGCCCTGATGGGCCACCCGAAGTACAAGGTCACCCGGGGCCGCGCGACGCTCGACGGGAAGGACCTGCTGGCGCTCCCGGTCGATCAGCGCTCCCGGGCCGGCCTCTTCCTCGGGTTCCAGTACCCCCAGGAGGTCTCCGGGCTCTCGCTCTCGAAGTTCCTCTGGACGGCGTACATGCAGCGTCACACCGCCGAGAACGCCGACGCCGAGACGTTCGGGAAGGACCTCGACACGCACCTCGACTATCTCGGGATGGACCCCTCTCTGCTCAAGCGCTCCCTCAACGAAGGGTTCAGCGGCGGCGAGAAGAAGCGCGTCGAGGTCCTCCAGATGGCGACGCTCGCCCCGACGTTCGCCATCCTCGACGAGCCGGACTCCGGCCTCGACATCGACGCGGTCCGCTCCGTCGGCGAGACGGTCGCGAAGCTCCACCGGCCCGACGCCGGGATCCTCGTGATCACGCACTACCAGCGCATCCTGAAGTACCTGAGGCCGGACCGCGTCCACGTCATGGTGGACGGGGTGGTCGCGCTCTCGGGCGGCCGGGAGCTCGCCGAGGAGCTCGAGGCGAAGGGGTACGACTGGGTCCGGGCCGGCTCCACCCCGGCGGCGTAGGCGGGGTCCGGAGAGATGGACTGGGCGCGCGTCCGCGCGGACTTCCCGATCCTCGAGCGGACCGTCCACGGGAAACCCCTCGTCTACCTCGACTCGGCGGCGACGAGCCAGAAGCCCCGTCCCGTCGTGCGGGCGGTCTGCGACTACTACGAGCGGCTCAACGCGAACGTCCACCGGGGCGCCTATCAGCTCTCGGAGGAGGCGACCGAGGCCTACGAGGGCGCTCGGACCCGCATGGCCCGGTTCCTCCACGCGTCGGACCCCTCGGAGGTCGTCTTCGTGCGGGGCGCCACCGAGGCGATCAATGTCGTTGCCACGAGCCTGTCCCGGGAGCGCCTGAAGTCGGGGGGCCGGGTCGTCACGACCGTGATGGAGCACCATTCGAACATCGTCCCGTGGCAGCTCCTGCGCGCCGACCGGGGCCTCGCCGTCGACTTCGTCGACATCGACGAGGACGGCCGGCTCGACCTCGCCGACCTTGACCGCAAGCTGGCCCGCCGACCCGACCTCGTCACGGTGACCTACGTCTCGAACGTGCTCGGGACGGTCAACCCGATCCGGTCGATCGCCGAGAAGGTCCACGCGGCGGGGTCGCTCCTCCTCGTGGACGCCGCGCAGGCCGTTCCGCACCGGCGGGTGGACGTCCAGGCGCTCGGCGCGGACCTCCTCGTCTTCTCCGGCCACAAGATGCTCGGCCCGACCGGGATCGGGGTCCTGTGGGCGCGGCGATCCCTGCTCGACACGCTGCCGCCCGCCCTGGGTGGCGGGGAGATGATCCGGGAGGTCCACCAGGACCGCGTCGCCTTCCGGGACCCCCCCGCCAAGTTCGAGGCGGGCACGCCGAACATCGCCGGGGCGATCGGGCTCGCCGCGGCCGCCGACTACCTCGACGCCCTGGGGTGGGAGGCGATCGCCGAGCACGAGCAGAGGATGCTCACGCGGGCCGTCCGGCGGGCGCAGGAGGACTTCCCGGGACGGCTGACGACCTACGGTCCCCCGCCCGGGTCGGACCGGGAGGCGGTCTTCGCCTTCGCGGTCGATGGCGTCCACGCCCACGATGTCGCGAGCATCGTCGATGCCCAGGGGGTGGCGATCCGCAGCGGTCAGCACTGCGCCGGCCCGCTCATGGACCGCCTGAAGGTCTCGGCGCTCTCCCGGGCGAGCCCCTACATCTACAACAGCGAGGCCGACATCGATCGGCTGTTCGATGCCCTCGGTGAGGTCGTCCGGATCTTCGCCGGCCACGAGCGGCGGGCACCGGTCGCGGGCTGAGCGACGCGGCGACGTCCGAGGGCCGGCCGGACGACGGCCGGCCCCGGCCGCCCCTCGTCGCGACGGCCGCGACCGACCATTTAAATACGCTTAGGTGATGGAATTGAGGGAAGAACGATGAGCCCGTCCACGTCGGAGGTCCAGCCGCTCGATTACACGCGGTACGACTTCAAGGATCCGGAGACCTACAAGGTCCGGACCGCCCGGGGCCTGAGCCGGGCGATCGTCGAGGAGATCTCCCGCCTGAAGAACGAGCCGGAATGGATGCGGGAGTACCGTCTCCGGGCGTTCGAGCACTTCCTCGAGCGGCCGATGCCGGACTGGGGCCCCTCGCTCGACGAGATCGATTTCGACGCCTACACCTACTACGCGAACCCGCTCGCCGAGGGCGAGACGAAGCGCAAGTGGGAGGACCTGCCGGCCGACATCAAGAACACCTTCGAGAAGCTCGGGATCCCGAAGGCGGAGCGGGAGTTCTTCGGGGGCGTTGGTGCCCAGTACGACAGCGGCACCGTCTACCACAAGATCCGCGAGGACCTCGAGAAGAAGGGCGTCGTCTTCACCGACACCGACACGGCCGTCCAGAAGTACCCGGACATCGTCCGGAAGTACTTCGGCAAGATCGTCCCCTATAACGACAACAAGTTCTCGGCGCTCAACAGCGCCGTCTGGTCCGGCGGCAGCTTCGTCTACGTCCCCCCCGGGGTCGACGCCGGCATCCCCCTCCAAGCGTACTTCCGCATCAACGCGAAGAACGTCGGCCAGTTCGAGAGGACGCTCATCGTCGCGGACAAGGGCGCGAAGGTCCACTACATCGAGGGCTGCCTTCCCGTCGGGGAGGAGGTCCTGACGGGGGACGCCCTCGCCCCGATCGAGTCCCTCACCGAGGGCCAGGAGGTCGTCAACAGCGACGGCGTCGCGACCACGGTCGAGAGGACGATGGTCCGCCCCTACGACGGCGACCTCATCGACATCACTCCGGTCTCCGTGGGGAATGCCTTCCAGCTGACCCCCGAGCACCCGGTCCTCTCGGTCCCGAGGTCGGACGTGCAGGTCTCCCGCCGCGCGCCCCCGAGGACGACCGGGGTCGACCGGAAGAAGCTCGCGAACGCCCGCCCCCGGTTCGTCCCGGCGGGCGAGCTCAGGTCCGGTGACTTCCTGCACTACCCGATCCATCGCACCGCCCGCGACGACCCGTCGCTCGGCACGCCCGAGCTCACGGTCCTCGGCTACTACCTCGCGGAGGGGGTCACCCGGATCATCAACGGCGGCGAGGCCGTCACCTTCACCGTCCCCCTCGACGAGCCCGAGCACGTCGACGACCTCGCGGGCGCCATCCGGGCGATCACCGGTACGCCGCCTTGGGTGTCCCCGCAGCCGGCGGAGCACGCGGTCGAGATCGGGGTCTCCTCGAAGGATCTCTTCACGCTCTGCCGGTGGCACGGCGGAACGTCCGCGGGGAAGAAGCAGTTGAGCAAGGTCGTCATGGACCTGCCCCCCGAGAAGCAGGCGGTCCTTCTCGAGAAGTATTACCGGGGGGACGGGAACACCTACGAGAGATCCGGGACCGCGCACCGGGTCTCGACGACCTCCCGGCAGCTCGCCTTCCAGGTCCAGGAGCTCCAGGCGCGCCAGGGGGTCTACGCCTCGATCGACGTCCGGGAACCGTTCGAGGAGACGATGAAGGACGGACGGCGGATCTCGCACGCCCGGGCCTACACGGTCTCCCACCCGCGGGGCACTCGCTTCCGGGCGGTCCACCGGGTCCCGGACGGGTTCCTCGTCCCGATCCGCCGGGTCCGCCGCACCCCGTACAAGGGGAACGTCCACAACTTCCACGTCGCCGGATCGAACAACACCTACCTCGTGAAGGGGTTCTCCGTCCACAACTGCACGGCCCCCGTCTACTCGACGAACTCCCTCCACGCCGCGGTCGTCGAGGTCGTGGCGGAGCCGTACGCCAAGATCCGCTACACGACGGTACAGAACTGGTCGAAGAACGTCTACAACCTCGTCACGAAGCGGGCCCACGGCTACGAGGACTCGCTCGTCGAATGGGTCGACGGCAACATGGGCAGTCGGGTGACGATGAAGTACCCGTCCGTCTACCTCAAGGGTCGCGGCGCCCGCGCCGACATCCTCTCCGTCGCCTTCGCCTCGGAGGGTCAGATCATCGACAGCGGCGCGAAGGCCGTGCACTCCGCCCCGGACACCTCGAGCAAGATCGTCTCGAAGTCGATCGCCATCCGCGGCGGGCAGACGAGCTACCGCGGCCTCCTCCACATCGCGAAGGGGGCGACGGGCGTCAAGGCCGCCGTTCGGTGCGACGCCCTGCTGCCGGACGACCTGAGCCGCTCGGACACCTACCCGTACAACGAGATCCACGAGGAGGATGCGACCGTCACCCACGAGGCCGTCGTGGGGAAGATCGGCGAGGAGCAGATCTTCTACCTGATGAGCCGGGGGCTGAACGAGTCCGACGCCATCCATCTCATCCTGATGGGCTTCCTCGCGGAGTTCGCGAAGGAACTCCCCGTCGACTACGCGCTCGAGCTCAACCGGCTCATCCAGCTCGAGATGACCGGCGCCGTCGGATAGGGCGGACGGATCGGCCTTCCCCTCGAGGGGGCCCCGGCCCTACCGAAGCTTGGCGTCGAACCGCCAGTCGCTCGCCCCCGCGGCCCCGGTGAGCTCGATCGGCGGGAGGACCGGGAAGGCGTCGTCCTTCCACTCGACGGGGCGTCCCTCCCACCGCGCGGCGAGGAAGGGGTAGGCGAGCTCGCGGAGCCCGCCGATCGGCGCGCGCTCGAGGACGTGGGAGAGGAACCCCTCCGCGATGAGCCGCACCGCGGAGTCGGAGGGGATCCCGCGGGACTCGAGGTAGAAGACGCGCTCCGGGTCCACCGGGGCGACGGAGGAGGAGTGGGTCGCCTTGACGTCCCGGCAGAGGATCTCGAGGATCGG
>JASHUV010000148.1 GCA_030039825.1 Thermoplasmata archaeon | reverse complement strand
CATCCCGCACCGGCTCGCGCGCGTCCCGGCGGAGCGCTCCGCCCTCCTCGGGGCCGGGCCCGTGCACGTCGTCGGGGGCGGGGGGGCGGCGTCGCCGGTCCTGCGCGAGCTCTCGGAGAGGGGGTTCCGATTGACGGTCGGGGCCGTTCCGCTCCTCGACACCGACGCCGAGACCGCCGAGTCGCTCGGCGTGCCGGCCGCCCTCGAGGCGCCGTTCGCGCCTCTCGGCCCGGAGGCGCGGGAGCACCACCGGGCGCTGATCGCCGCCGCCCGCGTCGTCGTCCTCGCCCCGGTCGCGTTCGGCCCGTCGAACGTCGCGAACCTCGAGGACCTCCTCGCCGCCTCCCCCGGGCGTCCGGTCCTGAGGCTCCGTCCGGCGGGGGCACGGCGCTGGGACTTCACCGGGGGCGAGGCGACCGCGCTCGTCGCCCGCCTGGACGGTGCGGGGGCGATCGGCTTCGACGAGCTACCGCCCCTCGTGGCGTGGCTCGCGACGTGGGCGGGAGCGCCCCCGGCCGACCCGGCCCGTCGATAGGGGACGGACCGAGACCCGGGGGCGGCCGGACCCCGCGAGCTCGCCGAGGAGCCTCGGCAGCTCCTCGTCGAGGACGAGGAGGGTGCTCGGGACCCCGAGCGAGGCCGCCTCCGCGGCGGCCGCACCGGCCGCGAAGCGCGTGACGGGAGCGACCCCGGCCCGCTCGGCGAGGTGGATCGCCTCGAGGCCCCTCGCCCCAATGAGCCCGGGAGGCCGAGGGGTGAGGGCCCGGCGGAGGGTCCCGGAGAGCGACGGGTCGCCGAGCCGGGCGGCGGGAACGGTGAGGATCGTCACCTCGGCCGGGGCGATCGCGAGGATGCCCTCGAGCTCTCCGACCTCGACGAGCTCCCCGGCCCGGGCGCCGGCTCCGACGCGCCCGCGCGAGGCGTCGGTCCGGCCCCGGAGCGCCGTGAGCCGCCCCTCGACGAGCTCGAGCCGGACCGGGTCGCCCCGGGCGAGGTCGACGCCGGCGAGGGCCCGCAGGGAGCGGACGATGGGGAGCCGCTTCTGGCGGTCGAAGAGGTCGTCGGCGAGCGCTCCCAGCGAGGCGTGCAGCCAGGAGACCCCGAGGACCGTCGGGCGGTAGAGCCCGTCCCGGACCTCGACGAGGCCCCGGCGCGCGAGCTGTCGATACGCGTGGGAGGCCGCCTGGACCGTGATGCCGAGCCGCTCCGCGATGGGGCGGAGCCGGCTCGATTCCTCCGTGGCGCAGTCGTAGAGGAAGAGGAGGTCGGCGACCGCCCCGCCCCTCCGGAGGGCCGGGAGACCCGCCTCCGGTCGCGCTCGGGTCGGCCGCGCCACGGCGCTCCCACGCCCCGCGCCGTATAGCGCATCCGAGGGGGCGCCCGACGGCCCGGGCGAACGGGCCTAGGGTTATCGGGGGCGCCCCGCTCCGCCGACGAGGATGGGGGGCACCGACCCGAGCGCGACGGCCGCCCCCACTCCGCCGCGGCGCCGTCGGACGCTCTCCCTCGATTCCGGCCTCGTCTTCCTGATCACCCTCTCGATCCAGGTGATCGGGTACATCCCGACGCACTTCCTCGCCCGGGGCCTCGGGCTCTCCCTCGCCGGCCAGGCCCTCTTCGGGACGATCCAGGCCTACCTTCTCTTCGCGACGTCCGTCTCGAACCTCGGGGACCTGCGGATCGGCTCGGCGTACACGTTCTTCGTCTCCCGGGGCGAGCCCCCCGGGGACGCGACGACGACCTACCTCGTCATCCGCCTCGCGATGGTGAGCGGGGCGGGGGCCGTCCTCTTCGCCCTCGCCCCCCACATCGGCATTCCGCTGCCGGTCACGGTCGAGGTCTTCGCGGTCTGGATGATCTTCCCGATCCTCTGGTCGACGTCGACCATCTATGCGAGCCTGTGGACGAGCCTCGGGGACGCCTCCCGGGGCGTCTACCCGCAGCTCGTCGAGTCGATCGTCCGCGCCGGGGCCCTGACGTTCGTCGCCCTCTTCGTCCTGACCGGCATGACCCACGGGGCGGCGACCCCGACCTCCACGCTCTGGGCGATGACCGGGGCCTACGCCCTCGGCGCGATCGCGTCGACGGTCGTCTCGGTCCCGTCCCTGTTCCACTATCGCGGGCGATTCCGCCGATTCGCGGCGCAGAAGCTGTTCCGGTGGTCGTGGCCGCTCATGGGGAGCATGGCGCTCCTCTACCTCTCCGGGAACCTCGTCAGCCTCGTCGTCATCCCGCTGCTCGGGACGCAGGAGTTCAACGTCTTCAACTCCGCGAACGCCTTCCGGGTCCTCGCGCTCTCCCTGCCGAGCGCCATCGCCGTCCCGCTCTTCCCGTTCATGTCGAGCCTCCACAAGGGGGAGGCGTTCCAGTCGATCCGCTCCCGGACCTGGCAGACGTTACGCTTCACGGCGATCCTCGTGGTCCCGGGCGTGCTCGCCCTCGTCGTCTACCGGGTCAACATCCTCTACATCGTCTACTCCGGACCGTACGTCGCCGGGAGCACGGCGCTCGCCCTGCTCGCGATCTCGGCGATCCCGGCGGCCCTGAGCCAGCTCATCGCCACGACGATGACCTCGATCGGGCGCACCCGGCTCGAGCTCTACATCACGAGCGTGCAGGTCGCGAGCCTCGTCGTCGGCTGCCTCCTCCTCGTCAATCCCGCGAGGGTCGGCCTCCACTACGTCCTGCCGGGCTGGGCGAGCGGCATCTCGGGCGCCGCCATCGCGGTCCTCGCGTCGAGCGTGGGCGCCTTCGCCCTCAACCTCTACTTTCTCTGGACGCTCCTCGGTGTCCGGGTCCAGCTCCGCCCGATCGCCACGATCGTTCTGAGCTCGATCGCGAGCTTCGTGGCGGTGTCGCGGCTGAACACGCTCATCCCGGTCAACCGCTACTACCAGCTCGCCGCCGGGATCCTCCTCGGCTTCGCGGTCTACCTCGTCGTCCTCTCGGTGGTCGGCGAGCTCGCGAGGGAGGATGTCGACACGGTCGTGACCTCGCTCGGCTTCCCGGCGTCGTTCGCGCGCGTCCTGCGGCGCTTCTGCTGGCGGGAGGCGAGCCCGCCCGTGAACCCGATGCCGGCCGGCGGCGCGAAGGCGCTCGTCCCGCTCGAGGCCGAGTGGGCCTCCCTCCAGCCTCCGGAGACGAAGCCCCCGGAGCCCCCGCGCTCCTG
>JASHUV010000147.1 GCA_030039825.1 Thermoplasmata archaeon | reverse complement strand
AAGCTAGAGCCGATCGAGACCCTCTGGGAGAAGGACCAGCGGAGCCGTGCTCGGAAGCCCGATCGATGACCCGAAAGGTCCTCCGGGACCCGCGATTCGACGACGAATTCCTCGCGCCGCCCAACGAGGTTCGCGACGAATGTTGGCGTGTCATTGCGTCGATTCGGCGTCGCCCGTTCTCGCCGGGAGCCGGCTTTCGGCTGGAACGACTTCGCCGAGCCGCACCGACCGAAGCCTGGAGCGCTCACTTCTCGGATGACGAATACCGCCTCCTGTATGTGGTGGAAGGCGAGACCATCGTCCTCTTTGGGGTCGGTGTTCGACCGGGATTTTACCGGAGGCTCGATCGAATCCGAGGCCGCGGGCGCAGATGATGCGGGCCTGTTGGGGATTTGAACTTTCTTGCGGTTCACCCCTCCGCCCGCGATGCTTGGCGATCGCGGGTCCGGGCGCGAGAGGGCCTCCCAGTTGGTTACGCGAGGCTCAGGAATCCTTCAACTTCCGGACGCAGTTGTCGCGGTTCGCGGAGAAGCCATGTCCGGGACCGTGCAAAAGACGCGTTCGAAGCGCGTGGCGCGGGTCGGGGGCCACCGGACGAAGGCGGAGATCAGCGTGATGTTCAACGTCAAGGACGTCGACCGCTCCGTCCGGTTCTACGAGAACCTGGGTTTCGATGTCCGGTGGGCCTGGAAGGGAGAGGACGACCACCTCGACTACGCCGGGGTCGGGATCGGGCAGGCCGTGATCGCCCTCGGCCGGATCTGGCCGGCGGGAACTTCCGAGGGGGGCTACGAGGATTACCATGAATGGGTCAACGGTCCGCTCGGCGGGGGCGTGATCGTGAACGTCGAGCTGCGGCCGGTGGAGGCGATCTATGCGAGGGCGAAGACGGCCAAGGTAACGATCGAGTCCCCGCTTCGCGACTGGCCGTACGGGAGGGCCTTCACGATCAACGACCCGGACGGCTATGTGGTGAAGTTCCTCCGATCCAAGGGAGAGTTCGCGTAGCCGCTTGCCCGGGAGGCCCGACCGGGGGGCCGCTCCGGGCCTCGGTCGACGCCGGCCCGAACGCAGGTGCGGAAGCGCCACCCGGAGCGCCGGAGCTCAACCTACGCCTTCTCAGCCTCGTCGAGCGCGGCGATCAACGGTGCGTAGTCCGGATACCCGTCGTACCGGACACCGTTGATGAAGAACGTCGGGGTACCGTTCACGCCGCTCCGGACCCCGCTCATGAAGTCCTCTTGGATCCGATCGAGGTAGAGGTGCTGGGCCACGCCCTGCTCGAGCCGTTCGACGCTCAGCTTGAGCTTCCGTTCCTGGCGGGTGAAGAACGCCGGGTCCCCGAAGGAGGATTGGTTCTCGTAGAGGAGGTCGTGCACCTCCCAGAACTTGCCCTGGGCCGCCGCCGCCTCGGCGGTCTCCGCGGCCCACTGGGCCTGGGGGTGGGCGTTCGTGATGGGAAAGTTCCGGAAGACGAAGCGCAGCCTCGGTCCGAGCGCCTTCTGGATCCGCTTCACGATCGGGTAGGCCGCCCCGCAGTAGGGACACTGGTAGTCGCCGTACTCGACCAGGACCACCCGGGCGCCCGGCGGGCCCTCGGCGTGGTCCCGCTCCCCGACCGGCAGGGTAAGTCGGGGCGCTTGGTAGCGCTCCGTCATGCGGACCGCTTCCGGCCGGGGGTCCGCTCGAGCGCCTCGAGCGCGGAGAGGATACCGTCGGCACCGGGGTTGACGCCGTCGGGCGACAGCATGCTCCAGGCGATGTCCCCCTTCGGATCGACCACGAAAAGGGCCCGCGCGGACTCACCGACCTGCGCCTCGTACGCCCCGTACGCCCGGGAGACCGCGCCCTTCGGCTCGAAATCGGAAAGGAGGGGGAAGTTGAGCCTCCGGTCCTTGGCGAAGGCGAGGTGGGTCCAGATGCCGTCCACCGAGATCCCGAGGACCTCCGCGTTGAACTTCTTGAACTCCGGCATCACCTGGGCGTAGAGCCCCATCTGGTCGCTGCAGACCGGGCTCCAGTCAGCGGGATAGAACGCGAGCACGACCGGCCGGCCCCGAAAGTCGCCCAGGGAGACGTTCTGGTCGGGCGTGCTCTTGAGCGTGAAATCCGGGGCCTTGGACCCCGGCCTCAGGATCGAGCTCGCCTTGTGCCTGCCGTCGGTCGTCATCGTCTCAGCACCGGGGGTCCAGTATTAAAGCCGGGAGCCGGGAGGGGGATCCGGCCGGCCCTCGCTCAGACGAGGTGGTCGAGCGCGTCCTCGTCCGCGGCCGGGGGAGGCGGGGGAGGCGGGGGCGGGGAGGGCGAGGGTGAGCTCGACTTCTGGCGCTTCCGCCGATTTCGAACGAGGGCCAGCGGAACGAGCACGGCCGTGGCCGCGAGGCCGAGCAGGAGGACCGCGAACGGAGACCCTGCGCTCGTCGTGGCCGAGGCCCCAGCGGGTGAGCCGTTCGGGCTGCCCGCCGAGCTGGCGGGCCCGTGCGTGAGCGAGTCCTCGGAGGTGATCACGAGCGAGATCGGGACGATGAGGACCCAGAGGAGGACGACCACGACGACCAGCGCCACGGCCAGGCCGTCCCACGACGGCCGATCGCGCGACGGGGCGAGTGGGCCACCGGACGCGTAGACCGCCGGGTACGCCACGTAGTGAAGGAGCGGCGGCGGGGGAGGGGGAGGGGACGGAACCCAGCCCTGCCGGACCTTGCGGTCCGCACGGACGAGGCCGATCATCAGGAGGACGTAGCCCACCGTCGAGAACACCGGCAGGGCGGAGAGCGCCCCCCCGAGCTCGAGGGCCGACTCGTCGAACTTGCCCCCGAGCTGGGAGCTGCCCCAGGCGAGGCCCAGCATTCCCACGAAGGCGAGGAGGCCCCCGGCGATCAGCATCAGGTCCACGACGGCGGCGAGGTTCGAGTCCATCACCGAAGTGTAGGACGGCGCGGCACCGGCCACCGGAGGGACGAAGCTCCCGATCCAGACCCCCCAACCCAGGGCGAACAAGCCGAACCCGATCGCCCCCACGGTCGCGAGCGAGGCGGCCGCCTCGAGCGACGGAAGAGGCGTCGCTCCCGCGATCCTCCGGAGGTCGCGGCCCGTGAGCAGGAGGGCGAGCGCGGTGACGACGGCGCCCCCGATCAGGAGGTAGTTGAGGCCGAAGATCGCCCCGGCGGAAACGGAGAACCCGTTCGCCCCGTAGGCGATGCTCGTCCGTGTCGGAATGTTCCCGTAGAGCGAACCGAAGACCCAGAGCGCGATGACGCTTCCCCAGATCAGGATCTGGCCCAACAGCCCGCCAAGGGCGGCGATCTCGAGGTCGGCGACGCCGGCCCGGGTCTCCTCTGGCCGGAAGGAGGGCGGATCCGATCTCGGGGGCGGAGTCGCGCCGGCCATGTCCCTAGAACGGGGGGGTCCGATTTAGACCGAACTCCAAGAAAGTCAACATAACGTAGAGTCGACACCTACCCCCGGGCCGTCGAGGCGAGGGCGTGATGTACGAGCTGACCTCGTCCGAGGCCGCCACCCTCCTCGCGATCCTCGCCAAGGACGGCGGGGGCGAGGGCGCGGACGTCGCCGCCTCCGGGATCCCGACCTCGACCTTCTTCGCCACGCGCCGAAAGATCTACGACGCCGGCTGGTTGACCGACCGGTACGTGCCCAATCCGTGGGCGGTCGGCGTCCGGGCCATCGACTGCGTGATCGTCACGCCCGGCCCCGCCGAACGCACCCGACTGGTGGCGGCGTGGTCCCGACGCGCGGACAACGTACTGCTCTGGTCCGGTTTGAACGTCCTGTTCGGCCTCTTCTTCCGCACGGAGGAGGCCGCGCCGCCGGTCGATGGGGGCCGCACGGTCACGGTCGCCGCCGATACCGGTTCCCTTCCGGTCTACTTCGACTACTCGCGTCCGTGGTCCCGGTTCATCGGCGTGGAACGGGACACCGGCTATCCGAGGTCGCTCGGTGAGGGCGTCGCCCCGCCGATGCGGGCGCCCCTGTCCGGCGTGGCCACGCTCTGCCTCCAGGATCGGACCGAGGCGAGCCCGAGCCCTCGGACCCGCCTCTGGCATTCTCCCTCGGACCGGTCGAGGTCGGAGGAACGCCTCGTCGAGAAGGGCGTGGTCCGGAGCCGCACCTTCCTCAACCTCGAGACGCTACCGTCCTACGAACGCCGATCGCTCGGGGAGATCGTGTTCCTCACCGGGGAGCTTCGGTCCGGGACCTCCTCGCCGGAGGTGCTCGGGGCGTTGCACAACGATTGCCACGTTTCCCCGCTCCTCCTCGCCGACGACGGGAGGAGGATGATCCTGCTCGCCCTCGGGCAGACCGAGGCCGGCGCGGCCCGGAGGACGAAGCTCCCCCGGGCCGCGGCCCCGGTCACCGCGACGCTCGCGTCACGGCTGAGGGACCTCGAGATGACGATCGAGCCCACCGGAAGCGTCGGGAAGATCGTGGACCACCGCTACGACCGGTTGTTCCGGTCCGAACCCGCCGGGAGCGCCGTCACCTCCCGGGGGGTGACGACCCCCCCGCCGGGGGTCCGCGGCTAGGCCGTCGCGGCGGGCCGGGGGACGCGTCCCACCACGGTGACCGTCGGCACCGCCGCCATCGTGTTATGGTCGGCCCAGCGAGCGAGGATCGGGAAGAGCTCCGCGAGCTCCCTCGCCTTCTGCGTCGCCTCGTACTCGACGCGGGGAGGAATCTCGTTGTACGACCGACGCGTCAGGAAGCCCCGCTCCACCAGCGTTCGGAGCCGTTGGGCGAGGGTCTTCGGGGAGATGTGGAGCCTCTCCTGAAGAGCGGAGAAGCGCATCGGCGTCCCCGGGCTCGAGACCATGACGTCGAGCAGGTGGAGCATGTGCGGCTGGCTCAACATCGAGAAGAGCTCACCGACCTGGCAGCCCGGGCCGGCACCGGCCAGCAGGGCCGGCTTGGACCCGACGGCGGCGCGCCCGGAGGGAGGAGCCGGCCTCATCGTCGAAGCCACTATCACATAGATAGCAATATAGCTTGCGAGGGATGGCCATTCCCCCGCCGGCAACCGCGACGGACTCACCCTTCCCCGACGGGAAGCGACTTTACTACTACACTAGTGATAGCATTAATACTATACAACATATAGTAATAGACATGGCAGCCGCGATCACGACCGTCACCGCCCGCAATACGACGACCGCCCCGCCCGCGTCCGGACGCCTTCCGAGCGGCCGCGTTCCTCAGGCCGCCGCCGACCCCCTGTTCGTGGAGCGTTGGTCCCCGCGGGCGTTCTCGCCCGAGCCGGTCGACCCGGCGACGCTCGACGCCGTCTTCGAGGCGGCCCGCTGGGCCCCGTCCTCCGCGAACGAGCAGCCCTGGACGTTCGTCTACGCGACGCGTCCGCAGGACCGCGCGCGCTTCGCCGAGGGGCTCGCGGAGATGAACCGACTCTGGGCCTCGACGGCGCCGGTCCTCGCCTACCTCGTGGTCCGGAAGAAGATCCTCAACGGGACCTGGGCCGGGCAGCCGAACCCGACGGCGTGGTTCGACGCGGGGGCCGCGTGGATGTCCCTGGCGCTGCAGGCCCACCTGTCGGGTCTCTCCGCCCACGCCATGGGCGGGATCGACCGCGAAAAGGCGGCCGCCGTGCTGGGCGTGCCGCGTGAGGAGTACGACGTTGCGATCGCGATCGCGCTGGGCCACCGGGGCCCGGCCGAGGCCCTTCCCCCGACGCTCGCCGAGCGGGAGCGACCGAGCGGCCGCCGGCCCCTCCGGGAGGTCGCGGTGGAGGGGCGGTTCGCCTCGACCGACTGAACCATCGGGAGGAGCGCGAGCGCCGTCGGCGGGCCGAGGCCGCCCACCGGCCCCCTCGGCCCGGGCGAACGCACCTCCGGGCGATCCGGCTGGCCCGGTCGTGAGCATCCGGGACCTGCGGCGGGGCGAGTTCGAGGGCGGGGCCGCGCTGTACTTCTCGCGCTTCGAGGAGCTCGCCACGAATCCCGCCCTCGGGCTCACGACGCTCCCGATACGCCCGAGCCTCGGCGAAGAGGCCGCCCGGTTCGGTACGGTCCGGAAGAGGATCCCCGACGGGGACCCCGTGGCGTCCGTCGCGGAAAGCGGCGCTTCCGTCGTCGGCCTGTGCACGGCCGACCGGGAAGGACGCGGCGAGAGCCGTCCGGCGGGCGACCTCGGTATCGCCCTCCGCCCGGAGCACCGGGGTCGGGAGGTCGGATCGGCGCTCGTGGGGCGCGTCCTCGCGAAGGGCGAGGGACGTTTCGATATCCTCCGGTCGTCGGTGCTGTCCGGGAACGAACCGGCGCGGCGCCTCGACCGGAGGTTCGGCTTCGTGGAACGGGGGCGGGTCCCCGGGGACGTTCCGGCGCGCTGGCGCCGACCGTGACGATATCCTCATGACCGACGGGCTCCGCCGGCCGGGAACGCCCTGACCCCGGATCCGGCCCCGCCCCGCCGGCGGGGGTCTCACCGCGGGAGCCGCTTGATCCTCCGCACCACGATCTGATCGCCATCCGGGTCCGCGAACACGCCGAGCGTGACGCGCCCGGGGCGGTTCGTCAAGGCGATCGGTTCGTCCCCGATCGTGGCTCCCCCCGCCGGTGGTCCTCCTCGAGGGCCGGCTCGGGATCGCGGCGGGTGAACACGATGCCGCAGACCATCCCCCGCTCCCGATCGTTCTCGCCCGGCCCCATGACGTGCCTCATCAAGAACGCGCTCGTGTCGGGGATCTCGAACGCGGCGCGGGAGGCGGCCGGTACGAAGCTCGCCTCCGTGAGTCCCCGGGCGGTGGAGTAGAACTCCCGGGTCCGCGCGATGCCCGGAGGGGGACCGAGACGGGCTCGTGTCCATCGACGACCGGGACCGACGTCGACATCCCCGGATGTTCGCTCATCGACGTCGCTCACCCCGACCGGCGCGCTCCGATCGTGCCCGGTCCGTCCGGACGGATCTCGGGGGCTCGAAGGGGGGAGGCGGGCCGGACCGAGCGGCTCATAAGGCCGGTACCCCATCCCTCCCCGGAAGCCATGCCATACTTCGAGTGTCCTGTCTGCGGGGGCGGCTACGTCATCGACCCGGCACCGGCCCATCCGGTCTGCGACCGGGACGGGGCGACCCTCAAGCGTGCCAGTGAAGCGTCGTACGAACCCGACGCCTCGCGCGACGACGCGGAGCCGCGGGCCGCCAAGAAGGAACCGGCCCGCCGTTCTCGGAAGAAGTAGGTCCCCGCCCGGCGAGGACCGCCTCCGGAGCGGTCGGCGGGTCCCGAGGATAGATTTATCGTTCGGGGTCCGGTCGCCGGCCCTCAGCGGGGACGCCCGGCCCGAAGCGAGAGTTTCGGACCGCGGAACGTGAGCACGGTGGGACGCACGGCGGTGGGGATCGCGCTCCTGCTCCTGGGAGCCTCCCTGCTGCTCACCTTCGCCTCCGGAGCGGGGGTGGCGCGGCCGATCCCGGCGACCGCGACGATCAGCACCGCCCTCTCGGCGACATCGATCCCGGCGGGGGGGTCGGTCTACGACACGGCGAACCTCTCCGGGTACGTCAACGGCACCGGCGTGACGGCCGGGACCGTCTCCTACTTCCTCTATCCCGGCAGCCTCACCTGCGCGAGCACCGCGCCCACGCTCATCGGGACGGTGTCGGTGGCGAGCGGCGGGACGGTCCCGGACTCCCCCACCCACGCCTTCCCGGCGGCGGGTTCGGACAGCTGGAGAGCCGACTACAGCGGGAACTCGGCCAACAACGCGACCCAGAGCGCCTGCGAGCCGATGACGGTCAACGCGTCGACCCCGACCGTCGCGACGAACCTCTCGGCGACGACCATCCCGACCGGAGGGTCCGTCCACGACTCCGCGACGCTCTCCGGCGCGACCCCGTCGGCGTCGGGGACGGTCACCTACGAGCTCTTCACGGGCTCCCTCTGTTCGGGGACGCCCGGCATCGTCTCGGTCGAGACGGTCCTGGCCGGCGTCGTGCCCAACAGCTCGGCCCACGTGTTCCCGTCCCCGGGCGCGTACAGCTGGACGGCGGGGTATGGCGGCGATGCCAACAACAGCGCCGCGACGAGCGCGTGCGAGCCGATGAGCGTCGTTCCTCCCGCGGCCACGAACCTCACCACCCTCCTCCGGACCGATCCTCTCCCGGTCGGCCAGCCGGATACCGACACCGCGACCCTGACGGGGGCCACGGCGAGCGCGGGAGGCAGCATCGACTTCTACCTCTTCTCGACGGCCGGGTGCACCGGCCCCGCGAATCCCATCAGCACGTCGAGCGTCCACGGACCGGGCAGCTACGTCTCCTCCTCCCACAGCTTCCTCAGCGCCGGCCTGTACAGCTGGAACGCGACGTACTCGGGCGACGGCTCGAACGCGCCCGCGACGAGCCCGTGCGAACCGCTCACCGTCAACCGGACCGCCCCCACCCTGACGACGTCGCTCGCGGCGACGCCGGGCGCCAGCCTCGGGACGAAGCTTCCCACGACGGGAGGGGCGGCGGCCTGCGGGATCGCCTACGATCCCTCGGACGGCGACCTCTACGCCGCCCTCCTGAGCGCGAACGACGTCCAGGTCGAGAACGGCGCGACGAACACGACCGTCACCACGGTCGCGGTCGGGAGCGAGCCGTGCGCGGTGGCGTACGACGCGAACACGCAGCAGATCTTCGTGGCGAACTACAACTTCGGTAACCCCGGGACCGTCTCGGTGATCACCGGGACGAGCGTGTCGGCGACGGTCCCGGTCGGGAACGGGCCGTACGGCCTCGCCGTCGACACCACGACGGACGAGATCTACGTGGCGAACCAGCAGTCGAACTACGTTTCCGTCGTGTGCGACGGCGGTACCCCGTGCGGGGGGAGCGCCCAGACGGACAAGGTCGTCGGGACCGTCCCGCTGGGTACGAACGTGGAGCCCGACTGGGGGGCGATCGTCGTCGATCCCGCGAACGGGAAGGTGTACGTTCCGGTCGACGATCCGTTCGGCGTCGTCCCGGGATGCGGGAGCAGCGTCTGCACCGAGGTCATCTCGGGAACGAGCGTCACCGCCGCCTTCCCGAACGGTGTGTTCGGCGACGCCTCCGGTGCGGTGTACGACCCCGCGAACGGCGACCTCTACTTCGTGGCCTCGGGGCCGTCCGGGGGCCTCGAGGTCGTGGCCCCGTCAACCAACACCCTCCTCGCCGAGATCTACGTCTTCGCGAGCGACGGGTGGGGGATCGCCTACGACGCGCTCAACGGGATCGTCTACGCGACGGATCCCACGACGGCCTTCTCGCCGTACGATCTCGTCGAGATGTCGGGGACGACCCTCGCCGGCTACCTTCCCTTCCCCGCGCAGGGGATCGCCTACGACGCGGCGAACCACGCCCTCTACGTCGGCCTGTCCGAGTCCGGTCAGTTCCTCGCGCCGCTCGTCCCGAACGTCACGGTGACTGACGCGGCGACGCTCTCGGGGACCGCGCCCGGGGCCGGGGGGAGCGTGACGTACCGGTACTATTCCGGGGCGTCGTGCGCCGGATCCCCAACCACGGTCAGCACGGTCACCGTGACGAACGGCGTCGTTCCGGGATCCTCGGCGCTGACGTTCCCGACGGATTCGGAGAGCTACGAGGCGACCTACGGCGGGGACGGGAACGATGGGCCGGCGACGAGCGCGTGCGAGCCGCTCGTCCCGCCCGCGCGCGTCGGGCCGCCCCCGACCCTCTCCACGAACACGCTCACCACCGCGGTCGCGGGGCCGGCGAACTTCGTCGAGACCGACCCGTCCGGCCACTCGGCGGGGTTCGGCAACGCGGGCGGAGCTCCGAACGGGTACCCGAACGCCACGCTCGCCGGGCCCCCGTCGCCGTTCGAGCTCATCGCCGTCGGAGGGCCGGTGTCGGGCGTCTACACCGTCCAAGTGAGCGGCCTCGCCTCCGTCCCGCCGGTCGGCGGCCGTTTCACGATCGACGCCGTGCTGCGCGCCTCGAACGGGACCCTCGTGCTCAACGCGAGCTATTCGGGAAGCCTCTCGGCGGGTGAGGTCGAGACCCTCCACCTGACGGTCGGGACGTCCGGGATCTCGCTCGTCCTCGTCTCCACGCAGGGCGGGCCACCGAGCCCCGCGGAGTCCCGGCCCTGGTGGACGCAGCCCCTGGGGCTCGGCGCGATCGTCGCTGTCATCGCGACCATCGCCGCCGCGGGCGCGATCCTCTATTTCCGCGCGGGGGCCGGAGGGGACGGCGCGACCGGCATCCGTCGGATGAGGGACGTCCCGCCGCCGACGAACGCCGGTGCCGCCCCCCCCGAGGGGGGCGGTGGGTCCGACCCGGGCCCCGAGCTCGGGACGTACACGCGAAAGAAGATGCCCGGGAGGATGACCGCCGGGTCGATCGCCGACCCGGACGGGGGGGCTTCCGGTGCGGTTCCCACCTCCCCGGCGCCGCTCAGCGCGGCGCTCGCCGGGGGATCGGCCGGGGCCCCGGAACCGGCGCGGGGCACCTACTCGAGGAAGAAGCTCCCCGGGAGGATGACGTCGGGGTCGGTCGCCTCGCCTTCGTCGGGCGAGGGGGGTTCGGGCCCGGCGACGGCCGGCGCGGCGATGCTCGGGGGTGGTCCGTCGGGCCCCTCCGATACGGCCCTCGGGACGTACACGCGGAAGAAGATGCCCGGGAGGATGTCGAGCGCGGAGGCCGACCCGCCGGAGGCGCCCTCGGAGATCGCGGGCGTGGGCCAGTACACGCGGAAGAAGATGCCCGGTGCGGCCGAGGCGCCCGCAGCCGACCCGGGCGCTTCGGAGGGAGCGACCGGGACCTACGTGCGGAAGAAGCTCCCCGGCCGGATAACGGACGACGCGCCACCGCCGTCCGGGTCCTCCTAGGTCCGGCCGGCCGCGTCCGGCCCGCCTTCGACCACGTCGACGTACTCGCCCGTGCGGATCGCACGGCGGAGCGTGAGGCCCGCCTGGGCGAAGAGCTCGACGAAGTCGCGCTCGGAACGGAGGTGTCCCCCCACCGTCGCCCGGATCAGGAGGTCCAGGTCCCGGCGGCGCTTCGAGGGCGGCTCCTCCCAGATCACCGGCTCGAGGATCCACAGACGGCTCTCCGGCGCCATCGACCGACGGCAGTTCCGAAGGAGACCGACGAGCGCCGCGTCGGCCCACTCCGACGCCACCCAGGACAGGAGGTAGGCGTCGGCCGCCGGGAGAGGGTCGGAGAGGATGTCGCCGGGGAGGACGCGCGCGCGGGTGGAGAGCCCCGCTTCCTCGAGGAGGGAGGTCCCCGCGCGCGTCGCCTCCGGGCGATCGACGAGGACGCCCGTCAGCCGAGGCCATCGGCGGAGCAGGGCCGCAAGGAGCGAGCCCGTGTTCCCCCCGACATCGACGACGGTCCGGACCGCCCCGAGGTCGCAGTGAGCCGAGAGGACCCGTTCGGCCTCCGACGCGCCCCGGGCGAGGTCGCCGCGGACGTGGACGGAGTACTCGGGCCGCGCGTCGAGGTGCCGATAGAACGCCTCGCCGTGGACCGCGTCGTACGACGCGGCCCCGGTGCGGAGTGAGTGATCGAGCCGGAGCACGTAGGGGAGGTGGATCTCGAACCAGAAGCAGACCTCCGTCCGGACGGCGGGGTCCTCGAGACGTCGTCCCAGGGGCGTGGCCCGGTACCGGTGGCCCGCCTCCCGCTCGAGGAAGCCCTCCTCGGTCAGCAACTCGACGAGCCGCCGCGTCACCGCGGGATCCACCTCGCACCGCCCGGCGATCTCCTCCGCCGTCGCCGGGGCGTCGAGCGTGGGTCGCACGAGGTGGTGGCGGGCCGCCGCGTAGATCGCGGCCGGGACGAGCGGGTCGCGACCGAGCTTGCGCCAGAGCGCCGTGTCGTCGATACCGGCGGGTTCCTCCCCGATCCCCGGGTCCCCGCGAGCCACGGACGGGCATCGGCCGCCGGGGGATAGGGGCCTTTCGGTCCTCGGGCTCGCGTTCGCCGTCTTCCTCCTGCGCGGGGGCCCCGTCCTCGTCCTCCCCTGGCTCCTCCTCGGGGCGGTGGCGGTCGCCGGCGGGATCGTGCTCATCGTCGTCTCCATCCGGACGCTCGGCCGCCTCTTCTCCCCGCAGATTCGCATCGTCGAGGGGCACCGCATCGTCCGGGACGGCCCGTACCGCCGTCGGCGGCGCCCCATCTCCACCGGGATGCTCCTCGCGTCGCTCGACCGCGCGATCGCCCTCCGAGGGATCGACGGGATCCTCCTCCCGGTACCGATCGGGGCGATCGGATTCGGCGACCGGGTCCGCCTCGAGGAACGGATGCTCGCCCGCCAGTTCAGCGACGCCGACGAGGAGCACGCGCGCTCGACCTCGCGACTCCTTCCGGGAATCTGGAAGCCGGTCCGACGGGCCATGGCGGCGTCCCGGAGGCCACTCGATGTGAGGCAGCCTTTTCTCCCCCCGTCCGGGTGGCGGGCGTTCGCGGAGGCTCGGACGGGGCGACGATGACCGAGGAGGTGGTGGTCGGGACGGACGTCTGGAAGATCTTCGGGTCCGGCGAGACCGAGGTCGTGGCCCTCCGGGGGCTCAACGTCGCGATCCACCGCGGGGAGATGCTCGCCATCATGGGTCCCTCCGGATGCGGCAAGACGACGTTCCTGAACTGCTTCTCCGGGCTCGATGAGATCACCCGGGGCTCGATCACACTGGAGGGGGCGGACCTCAAGTCGATGGACGACAACCGCCGGAGCGATTACCGGGCGCGCCGGGTCGGGTTCGTCTTCCAGTCCTACAACCTCCTCCCGATCCTCACGGCCGTGG
>JASHUV010000146.1 GCA_030039825.1 Thermoplasmata archaeon | reverse complement strand
CGTCCGCGCGACGGCCCCCCTGGGCGCGGCCGGGGCGCCCTTGAAAGTTGCTAATACCAAATAATTAGGGTGCCCTTCAAATATCGGCCCTCACTGAGTCGGATCATGGAAGCGCTGCAGAAGCTCACCCGACGCCAGCTCGAGACCCTGCAGGTCATCCGGCTCGGCGAGACGCCCGAGCGGGGGGTCTCCCTGAAGCGGATCGCGGCCACGCTCCGGCTGTCGTCGCCTTCGGCGCTCGGCCACCTCACCCCTCTCGAGCGCCTCGGGCTCGTGGTCCGGTATCGCGGGAAGAGCCGATTGACCCCGGCGGGCCAGCGCACCCTCGACGAGTACCGGCGCCATCACCGGGTGGCCGAGACGCTCTTCGGACGCCTCGGCCTTCCGCCGCGGGCGAGCTGCGCCGCGGCGAAGGAGATCGACCTCGCGCTGTCCCACCGTACGGTCGAGGAGCTCTGCCGCGTCCAGCGGCACCCGACGGCCTGCCCGCACGGGGCCCCGATCGCTCCGTGCCACGCCCCGTCCGCCTCGACGTAAGGACGGGTCGGATCCCGCGCATGTCCGGAACCGGACCCTCTCCCATATCGAGCGCCCCCCTGCCGACGGCTCCCGCCACGTCGACGCCGCCCCCCTCGCCCCTCGCCCCCGCCCGGCCGACGACCCCGGCGGTGACGATCGTGGCGATCCTCGCCGTCGTGATCATCGTCGGGAGCGGCGTCACCTACGCGGTGGTGACGAGCCGGGCGCCCACGAACGCCTGCGCGACGTTCACGGCCGAGGAGTTGGGAGCCGATCCGACGCCCGGGACCGTCACCGGCGACACCACGCCGAACTACGCGAACGCGACGTCGACCAACGGGCCGATCCGGGAGGTCCCGGTCGGCACGACCATCCAGGTCGTGGCCGCGGAGAACTTCTGGGGCAGCCTGATCGGCCAGCTCGGGGGGAACCTCACGAACGTGCGGTCGATCGTGAGCGACCCGAACGCCGATCCCCACGAGTACGAGGCGAACACCTCCGACGCCGCGGCCATCTCGGGCGCCAACCTCGTGGTCGTGAACGGCGTCGGCTACGATGACTGGGCGCTCCAGCTGATCAACTCGTCCGATACGGCGGGCCAGGAGGTCCTGAACGTCGGGACCCTGAACGGCGTCTCGGTGAACGGCGGGATCGTCACCGGGAACCCGCACCAATGGTACAACCCCCTCTACGTCAACCACACGCTCCTTGCGATGTACGGCGACCTCGTCGCCCTCCAGCCGGCCTCCCGGCCGATCTTCCAGGCGAACTTCGCGGCCCTCAACACCTCGACGGGGGGGAGCTCGGGCGGCGTCTCGATCGATCAGCTCTACAGCCGCGCCACCCAGATCCGGGACGAGTTCCGGGGGACGGTCGTGGCGTCGACGGAGAGCATCTTCGTCTATCTCGCGAACTATACCGGCCTCGACCTCGTCTCCCCGCAGCCGTTCATGGAGGCGATCGCGGAGGGCAACGATCCGCCGGCTTCGAGCGTGGCGCTCTTCGAGTGCCAGATCGAGAGCGGTCACGTCAAGGTCCTCGTCTACAACGTCCAGACCGTCACGCCGATCACGACGACGATCAAGGGCATGGCCGCGAGCGACAACGTGACGACCACGTTCGTGAGCGAGACGATCCAGCCGCCCGACACGACGTTCCAGGACTGGATGTACGGGGAGTACAACAACCTCGAGAACGCGCTGAACGCCTACCAGCTCGGGCAATGACGCGAGCGTGAGCGCCACCGCCAGCGCGAGCGCGCTCGGGCTCGACGACCCGGCGCACCGCCCCGGGGGGGATCCGCTCCGTCGCGGGGGGATCGCCATCCACGCAGACCGCCTCGAGGTGCGCCACGGCAGCAAGGTCGTCTGGTCGAACGCCGGCTTCGACGTGCGGAGCGGCGAGTTCGTCGCCCTCATCGGCCCGAACGGGGCGGGCAAGACGACGCTCTTCCGAATGCTCCTCGGGCTCCACTACCCATCGGCGGGGGAGCTCACGGTCCTGGGGGCGCCGCCGCGGCGCGGGAACCCGCGCATCGGCTACGTTCCCCAGCGGCACTCCATCGACGAGGACACCCACCTCGCTTGCGAGACGCTCGTTCGGCTCGCCTACCCGGGCGACCGGTGGGGGCCGGACGGGCGGTTCCCCGCGCTCCGGTGGGGGCCGCGGGTCCGCCTCGGCCCCGAGCGGGCGGCGGCCGCTCGGGCGCTCGCGGACGTCGGCGCCACCGAGCTCGCCGCGAAGCCTCTCGGGTCCCTCTCGGGCGGCGAGCTCCAGAGGGTCTTCCTCGCGGAGGCCCTCGTCGGGGACCCCGAGATGCTCCTCCTCGACGAGCCGCTGTCGAACCTCGACCTGCGACGGAGCCGGGAGCTCGTCGAGACGATCCACGGCCTCGTCCGGTCCCGGGGCGTGACGACGCTCCTCGTCGCCCACGACATCAATCCGATGGTGAAGTGCCTCGACAAGGTGATCTATATCGCGAACGGCCAGGTCGCCACCGGCCGTCCGGAGGAGGTCCTCACCTCGGAGAGCCTCACCGCCCTCTACGGCGTCCGGGTCGAGGTCCTCCATGACTCGCGCGGGAACCTCGTGATCGTCGGCGGAGAGGACGACCGCGGCGAGGAGGGCGGATGAGCGACATCTGGTCGGGCGAGCCGTTCAGCGGCAACCCGGTCACCGACCTGCGGACGATGCTGGCCTTCGAGTTCATGCGCAACGCCTTCGCGGCCGGTACGGTGATCGCCGTCGTCGCGGCGATCATCGGCTACGTCGTGGTCCTCCGGCGCTCCGCCTTCGCGACGCACGCGCTCGGCCACACGGGATTCTCGGGGGCCGCGGCGGCGGTTCTCGTCGGTGTCCCCCCGGTGTACGGCCTTCTCCTCTTCACGATGTTCGCGGGGAGCGCGATGGGGCTCCTCGGCCAGAGGGCGTCGAACCGGGACGTCGAGATCGGGACGGTGCTCGCCTTCGCGTTGGGCCTCGGCCTCCTCTTCCTGAGCCTCTACCAGGGCTACGCCACGGAGGCCTACTCGATCCTCTTCGGCGAGGTGCTCGGGATCAGTGCCTCCGGCGTCGCGTTCACCCTGTGGGCGGGGATCGTCGTCCTGGCGGTCTTCGCGATCATCTACCGACCGCTCCTGTTCGCGTCGCTCGACGAGGACGTCGCCGAGGCGAAGGGCCTCCCGATGCTCGCCCTCGGCCTCGCCTTCCTCCTCCTCCTCGCGGTGACGATCTCGATCGCCGTCCAGATCATCGGCGTCCTCTTGATCTTCGCGCTCATGGTGACGCCGGCGGCGATCGCCGTCCGGCTGACCTCCCGTGTGGGGACGGCCGTCCTCGGCGCCCTTTTGATCGCCGTCTCGGCGACCTGGGCGGGCCTCTTCGTCGGCTTCTACGTCAACGCCCCGGTGAGCTTCTTCATCACCGGGATCATCTTCGGGGAGTACCTCCTCGTCCGGGGCGTCGGGGTGCTGAGGGCGTCGCCGCTCCTGCGCCCGATCGACCGGCCCGAGCCCCTCGGCGTCCGAGCGCTCCGGACCGCCGCTCTCCTCGGGGCCCTCGCGCAGGCGCTCCTCGTCGCGAGCGCGGCCGTCCTCGCGGAGAGCCTCCTCCTCCACGCCTACGCCCCGTGGGACGCGGCCGGGCTCTGGACCTACGGCCGGACGGCGCTCCTTCTCCTCCTGCCCGGAGCGGCCCTGGCGGCCGGGGCGTCCTTCGCGTACTTGCGCGGCTTCCGGACGCTCGCCGCGACCTCGCCGGAGTTCATGCGCTCCGCCCTGCTGACGGCCGGCGGCCTCATCGGCACCCTCCTCGCGCTCGCGGGGCTCGGCCTCCTCCTCGACGGCCTCGCGCTCAACCTCACCGGCTACCCGCTCGCGCCGGTCATGATCCTGTTCGGCGCTCCCGCGCTCGCCATCGGCGGGGTCCTCGCCGTGGTCGGGTTCTTCGGGGAGGCGCTCGGAAGCTGGCGGGCCGGGCACCGCTACGGCGACGGCGCGCTGCGATCCGGGGCCCTCCTCATGGTCGTCCCGGTCCTGGGCCAGTTGGTGGCCTCGCTCGGCTACCAACGGGCCCTCGCCCGGGGACGCCCCGCCGATCCGTCCCCCCGGACCGCCGCGTCACCCTGATCCGCGGTCCGCCCGCCCTCGCCCCGCGGCGGACCGCCGGTCCGGAGCGTTTAGGTCCCGGTATCGCGTGCCGGGGCCCCGTGGCGCGGCGCCCGCCGGTCCGGAACGGGGACCCGTTGTCGGCGGGCCGCTCCGCCGTCGGGAGCACCCGGGCCGCGCGACGGCGCGCCGGCCGGGACCTCCGTCACCGGGTCCGCCGATCCAGCCAAGCCGAATGGAGCCCGCCCCGCGGGCGCCCGGATCCGGTCGACCAGTTGGTGGCGGGGGACGCGGGGAAGGTCGCGGACCTCCTCCCGATCCGCTACGGTCGGATGGCGGTCTCGCCGTTCGGGTTCCTCCGCGGGGCCGCCGGGATCATGTCCCGCGACCTCAGCGGGACGCCGTCGACGGGCCTGCGCGTCCAGATCGTCGGGGACGCCCACGTCGCGAACTTCGGCCTCTTCGCGACCCCGGAGCGCGACCAGGTCTTCGACGCCAACGACTTCGACGAGACGATCCCCGGCCCGTGGGAGTGGGACCTGCAGCGCCTCGCCACGAGCCTCCTGCTGGTGGCGGGCGAGAACCGCTTCCCGAGGCGGGCCGCTCGCCTCGCCGCCGTGACCGCGGCCCGGTCCTACCGGACGCGGATGCTCCGCTTCGCCGGGATGCGTTTCCTCGACACGTGGTACTCCCACCTCGACCTCGCCGAGGCCCCCCACGCCGTCGGGCGCCGGGCGCTCCGCCTCCTCCGCCAGGAGATCCCGCGGGCGCGCGAGAGGACCGGCTTCCACGCCTTTCCGAGGGTCGCCGAGCGTCGCCGTGGCCGCGCCCGCATCCGCGACGACCCGCCGCTCATCCGTCATCTCGCTCCGGCCCGGGAGGAACGGGCCGTCCGGGACGCCTTCCGGGAGTACCGGGCGGCGCTCCCGCCCGAGCGCCGCCCGCTCTTCGAGCGGTACCGGCTCGCCGACGTCGCCCAGAAGGTCGTCGGCGTCGGGAGCGTCGGGACCCGGTGCGCGCTCGGCCTCTTCCTCGGGGACGACGACGTGAGCGAGCCCCTGTTCCTCCAGGTGAAGGAGGCCCGCGCCTCGGTCCACGAGCCCTTCGTGGGGAGGAGCCCGTACGCCAACCATGCGGAACGGGTCGTCGTCGGCCAACGTCTCGTCCAGGAGGCCTCGGACGTCTTCCTCGGCTGGAGCCGCTCCGACGGGCACGACTTCTACGTCCGCCAGCTCCGCGACATGAAGTTCTCCTCGGAGCTGACCGCCCTCGGCCCGACGGCGCTCGTCGGCCAGGCCGAGCTGTGCGGGGCGGTGCTCGCCCGGGCCCACGCCCGCACCGGCGACGCCGCCGCGATCGCGGGATACCTCGGCCCCGGGGACGGCTTCGACACCGCGATCGTCGCGTTCGCGGAGTCCTACGCCCGCCAGACCGTCCAGGACCACGCCCGGCTGAAGCGCGCCATCGCCACCGGCCGGCTCCCCGCGGTCTCGGCGCGCCGGATCGTCCGGCGCTAGAACGGGTCGGCGCCTAGCACTACTTCGGGGGTTTGAGGACAGCACCTCCGTCCCGTCGAGTGGAACCGCGTCCGTTCATCGTCCGGGAGCGGAAGCTTCCGGATGCGGCCGCTAGTGGAGCGGCCGGCGGGGTTGTTCGGCGTTTAGGACCGACAGTACTTTCCGGAGGACGACCATGCCTTCGGCATGGTGGTCCGGGTCCGCCCGATCACGGATGACGAGGGGAATCGACTGCGACGAATCGTGCGCCACGGCCAGAACGCCATAGAGGTGAAGCGCGCCCAGGTCATCCTCGCCTCCGCCCAGGGGTTCACCCCGCCGAAGATCGGGCTGACCGTCCTCATGAGCGAGGACTA
>JASHUV010000145.1 GCA_030039825.1 Thermoplasmata archaeon | reverse complement strand
CGCAGACCGTCACCGTTACGCTGAGCTGAGCGGACCGACGCGTTCGTAGAGACAGAAGGTCCGGGTCAAGGACCGGTGCACCCGGTCGGGTACGGCGACGCTCCTCCGCCAAGCGGACGGGAGAAGGTCGTCGATCTCCGGACCCACGACGACGATCCGACCGCCGGGGGCGAGCGTCCGGACCCAGGCCGAGAGCGTCCGTCGGGCGAGCCCCTCCGGGCGCTCCCCGCGGGTGCTCGACGCGCGCCCGTATGGCGGATCGGTGACGAGCACATCGACGCGCCGGTCCTCGAATCTCGCCGCGGCGGCCTCCGCGTCGGCCACGACGAGCGCCTCCGCGTGCACCCCAAGGTGAGCGAAGTTCTCGATCGTGCCGCGGACCATCGTCGGATCGACATCGATCCCGGTCACGCTCGCCCCGAGGAGCGCGGCCTCCACGAGGAGCCCCCCGGTCCCGACGAACGGATCCACGACGGCCTCCCCCGGCCGGACGGCGGCTAGGTTGACGGCGACGCGGGCGAGCTTCGGAGGGAGGCTCACCGGGCGGCGGAACGGCAGCTTCGGCATCCGGCGCCGCTCGAACTGGGCGCGATCGACGGGCGCGAGCTCCTCGCCGAGTAGCTCGGGCGGTTCGCCGTCGACGTACAGGAAGCGGTGGTCCGGGGAGGCGAGGTCGATCCGGCCGCCGCCCTCCGTCCACGCCCGGGCCCAGGCGGCGACGGCGGCTCCCCCCCCCGGGGCCCGGCCCGATCCGAGCGGTCGGAACGACGCGCGGCGGCCCGGTCCCGCCCGGTCCCGGATCCACCGCGTCGCGGCCGCCGGTGCCGCCGGGTCCCGGAGGAGCTCCACGACGCGCCGCCCGAGCGCGAGGCGCCCCGCGAGGGCCCGGGCCGCCGCCCGGTCCGGAAGGTCGACCGGGACGAGCGGCCCCTCGCCGCCCTCGAGCGAGGGTACGGAGCCGTCGAGGGCGGCCACGGCGCCGGCCAGCTCGGCGCGAGCGAGCGGCAGGTTCTCGAGCGAGAGCTCGACGAGCCAGCGGGTCAACGGTCGGCGCTCCCTTGGAGCCACGCGGCGAGGTGCCGGGTGATCATCTCCGCGTGGTCGCCGGACCAGTACCATCGCCCGCAGCGGGGACACGCCACGACCGGAGTTCCGTGACGCGGACGCTCCCCGTAGGGGCCGACCGGAGCGGAACCCTCGGGCGGGCCGGCGAGCGGACGGAGGAGATCGTTGCACTCCGGACAGCGATCCAGGGCTAGGACGAAACGCGCCGAGGGCCGGGCCGCGCGGACCTCACGGAGCTGCCCGCCGATCCACGGCGAGCTCAGGAGGATCGCCCCGGGGGTCCGCTCGGCGAGCCGTCGGTCCCGGGTGAGGAGCGTCCGGCCCTCGTCGGTGGCTCGCCGCGCGATCTCCTCGTCCGCGAGGCCCCGGGCGTAGGCGACGTCGTGGCCGACGAAACGAAGGTAGCGGGCGAGGCGGCCCAACATCTCGTCGGCCCACCACCGCGGCCGGCCTTCCGTCTCGACGGCGTCCTCGCCCGGAACTCCCATCGCCCCCCCGCTGCGTCGACGCGGGGTGCCTTTAAGACTCTGAGAGCCCCGTCGACGGCGTGCGCCTCTTCGGGACGAACGGGATCCGGGAGGTGGTGGGCGACCGGCTGACGCCGGAGTTCGCCACGCGCTTCGCGACCGCGGTCGCGACCATCTGCCCGGTCGGCCCGCCCATCGCCCTCGGCTGGGACGGGCGGACCGCGAGCCCGGCCCTCGCCCGGATCGTCAGCGGCACGCTCGTCCTCATGGGCCACCGGGTCGTCGAGCTTGGGATCCTCCCGACGCCGGCGATCCAGTGGAGCGTGCCGCGGGTCGGCGCGCAGCTCGGGATCATCATCACCGCCTCCCACAACCCTCCGGAGTTCGACGGGTTCAAGTGCATCGCCGCCGACGGGCTCGAGGCGACCCGCGAGACGGAGATCCGCCTCGAGCAGGCGATGTCGGCCCCGCCGCCTCGCTCCGCCCCGTTCGACCGGCTCGGCTCCTCCCGGCACGACGAAGGTGGCGCCGCCCGGTACCTCGAGGGCATCCTCGAGCGCGTCGACGCGCCGACGATCGTCGCGAGGCACTTCGTCGTGGTGCTCGACTGCGCGAACGGAGCCTCCGCCGTCACGAGCCCGGAGCTCCTCCGGCGCCTCGGATGCCAGGTCGTCACCCTGAACGGCCACATCGACGGGACGTTCCCGGGCCGTCCCTCCGAGCCGACCGAGGCGAACCTCACCCACCTCGCCCGGACGGTCCCGGCCGTCGGCGCCGACCTCGGGATCGCCCACGACGGCGACGCCGACCGCGCGGCGTTCGTCGACGCGACCGGGCGGTTCGTTCCGGGGGAGAAGATCCTGGCGCTCCTCGCCCGCGACCGTCTCCGTCGGGGGCGAGGCGGTGTGATCGTGACGCCGGTCACCGGCTCCCGGGCCGTCGAGGACCTCGCGAGGGAGCTCGGGGGCCAGGTGGTGTACACGCGGGTCGGGTCCCCCTCCGTCACGCACGCGATGCAGGAGCGCTCGGCCCTCTTCGGGGGCGAGGAGAACGGCGGCCTCATCTTCCCGGAGCTCCACCTCGCGCGCGACGGGGCGATGACCGCGGCCGCCGTCCTCGATCTCCTCGCCCACGAGGGTCGCCCGCTCGCGGAGAGCCTGGCCGGCCTGCCGAGCTACACGATGGTGAAGCTCAAGCTCCCGCTCCCCACCGATCGGCGGGAGGAGCTCCTGACCGGCCTCACCCGGGCGCTCGCCGCGCCCGGTGCGGAGATCGTCGCGCTCGACGGCGTCAAGTCCGTCCGTCCGGACGGCTGGGTGCTCGTGCGTCCTTCGGGGACCGAGCCGCTCCTCCGGGTGTTCGCGGAGGCGAAGGAGCCGGCCCGCGCCCAGGCGCTCGCCGAGGAAGGCCGACGCGCCGTCGAGGTCGCCCTCGCGGGCCTCGTCTGAGGCGCGGGGGGACGACGGAGCGCTCGCCCCGCCGTCCGTATCGAGGGCGGATAAACCGGCGTGCCCCCCCGGTCCGCGAGCGCGATGATCTCGCCATGGCCCCCGGTGGGACCGGCCCTCTTCCCCGAGGGGCTCGTCCTCGCCCTGATGATCGTCGGGAACGTCTACGTCGTCGCCCGCCTGTTCCCGCGCGGCTCTCATCCGCTGACGCTCGCGGACATCACCTTCCTCCTCGGGCTCCTTCTCATGGCGATGGGGCTCTGGTTCGCCCTCATCTACGCCGCCATCGACCCGAGCGGCGCGTCGGAGATCTCCGTCTTCATCGCGCTCAACAGCATGATGGCGGTCGTCGGCTGCTGGCTCCTCGCGCTCTTCCTGCGCGCCGAGACGATGCGCCCGGCGAAGGGGGGCTGGACCTGGCCGCTCATCTTCACCGCTCTCTTCGTCGGGAACGAGTTCCTGATGGGCGTCGCCTTCGTGCTCTTCCAGACGGGCCCCGGGTACTTCCAGGCCGCCGGATGGACCGGGCTCGCGACCCTCTCCGGGGCGGCCGCGACATCGGCCTGGTTCTACGTGGCGATGCTCGCGAACATGCTCGCCCTCGTCCTCTGGTTGCCGCTCGATCCGGCCTCGCGCTCCGTCCTGCTGGGCTTCTCCCTGACGGCGGCGCTCGGTCCGCTCGTCGCGAGCGATCCGCCGCTCGGCATCGCCGCCACCGGCGTCCTGATGGTCGGCGTCCTCCTGGTGATGGCCCGCGCGCGGCGCCTCGGCCCGTTGACCGTCGAGTACGGCCGGACCCTGCTCGTGGTCTGGGGTGCCTTCGCGCTGATGGGTCTCGGGGAGGGCGGCGTCCTCACGGGCGCGAGCTCCCCTTGGGGTCTCGTCGCCCTGGGTCTCTCCGGGATGGCCGCGATGACCTTGGAGCTCGTCGTCCTGACGCGCCGTGGGCTCCGCGGCGAACCGACCTCCCCGAGCGCCACGGTCCCGCCCGATCGGCCCCCGACCGGGGCCGCCTCGGCCTCTCCGAGCGCGCCGTGAGCCTCTCGACGGTCCCGCGGGGGGGAATGGTTCGGCGAGAGGTATAAAGTGGGGGGCGGTCCCCGGCCCCTCATGGGACGGGCCGACGTGCCTGACCGGGCCGTCGAACCGCGCCCTCGCCGCCTCGGGCGACCCGGGCTCCTCGTGCTCGTCGTCGCGGGGATCGCTCTTCTCGGGGGCGCCCTGCCGACGAGCGGGCTCCTCGGACCCCCGAACGCGGGCGCCCCGGCCGCGACCGGATCCGCGCCGGGATCACCCGGCCTTTCCGGGCCGGCGATCGCGACGACGGCCTCGCCGGGGCCGCCCCCGGCGGCCGACGGAGCGCTCCCGCTTTTCGCGAGCGGGGCGGCGAACTCGACCCCCGTCCCCGAGACGGGGACCTACCTCGGGACGATCTCGATCGGGGAGTCCCCGCGGGGGATCGCGGTGGACCCTTCGAACGGGTGGGTCTTCGTCGCGAACTTCGGCGGCGGCACGGTGAGCATCCTGAACGGCTCGAACCCCATCGGCGCGGTGACGGTCGGCACCGATCCGTTCGACGTGGCGTTCGACCCCTACAACGGCTGGACGTACGTGTCGAACTACGGGGCGGGGACGGTCTCCGTCCTCGACGGCGCGAGCGTCGAGGCGACCGTCACCGTCGGGACCGATCCCGAGGGGATCGCCGTCGACCCCGGTACGGGCCTCGCGTACATCGCGGACGCCGGCTCGAACACGGTCACGATCGTGGACGGGACCACGGTCTCGGCGACGGTCAAGGTCGGGTCCTCGCCGGACGGGATGGCCTACTCGGACGCGAACGGCGACGTCTACGTCGCCGACAACGGCAACGCCAACGTCACGGTCCTGAACGGGTCGTCCGTGGTCGCGAACATCTCGGTCGGTCCGTCGCCGGGCGGGATCGGCTACAACCCCGTGACGGGCTACATCTACGTCACCGAGCTCGGTGCGTCGGCGGCCGATGTGATCTATCTCACCTCCGTCATTCGCAACGTATCGGTCGGTTCGGGTCCCTCCTCGGTGGCCGTCGACCCGGCGAACGGGCTCACGTACATCACGAACCAGGGGGACAACACGGTCTCGATCATTCGGAACTGGACGGTCGTCTCCACCGTCGGCGGCGGCAACGAGCCACAGGGCGCGGCCTACGATCCCCTGGACGGGATGGTGTACGTCTCCGACTACGACGCCGACACCATCGCGGAGATCTCGACGCTGCTCGGGGAGGCGCCCCCGAGCGCCTCCGAGCACAACCTGGCGATCGCCGCGAGCGACGTCAACCAGACGATCAACATCACGGCCGACCTCTGGGCCGTCGGATCCGCCGGTATCGGCGTGACCGATCACGTCGCGCCGTCCCCGGGCTTCGGCTGCCAGTCGCACGCCAACATCAGCAAGTTCGCCGATTTCGATCTCCTCTCGATCACCTGTACCCCGACCCTGCAGGGGACCTACACGATCTGGCTCAACGCCACCGACAGCGATCATTCGGCCGTCTGGGGTCGCATCACAATCCCGGTCGATCCGGCCCTCGTCGTGCCGCCCCCGACGATCTCCGTCGTCTACGTCGACGGCCTGGCCGACGCGGACGTCAATCAGACGGTCCGCTTCACCGCGAACCCGAGCGGGGGCTCGGGGGTCTACACGGCCTACCTATGGCACGGTACGGCGGGCGCGAACTGCACGGGAAGCACCACCGCCCACCTGACGTGCGTCTTCCCGATCGCCGGGACCTACGCGATCTCGGCGGAGGTGAACGATTCGAACGCCGGCACGACCTACGGGTCCCCGAGCGTCCTCAATGTCTACAACGACCCGATGGCACCGGTGCCGGTCGCGAACCACACCGCCGCCGACGTCCTGGAGGCGGTCGGCTTCGTCGAGACCGCGTACGGCGGTCCGCCGGCCCCGTACACCTACTCGTGGTCCGGCTTCCCCGCGGGCGCCTGCACCGGGCTCACTTCGAACAGCCCGGATTGCGCGTTCACCGTCCCCGGGACGATCAACATCTCCGTCACCGTCACGGACGCGGTCGGGGTCCGGGCGAAGAGCCCGACGCTCGCCTACTCGATCGATGCCTTGCCGACCGTCGCCGACCCGACCTCGGACCGGGGCACCCTCGACGTCGGGCAGTCGGTCACCTTCAGTTCCTCGGTGAGCGGCGCGTCGACCGCGACGACGTTCTCCTGGCAGGGTCTCCCCTCGAGCGGGTGCGTCGGGACGAACACCTCCTCGCCGAAGTGCGTCGCCGCCTCGCCGGGCACCTGGACGGTGCTCCCGATCGTCACCGACGCGAACGGGGGGGTGGCGATGGCCTCGGACCCGCTCTCGATCATCGTGGACAACGACCCGTCGGTGGGGACCCCGAGGCTCTCGGCGAGCTCGATCACCTCCGGGGCGAGCGTGACGATCACGGCGAACGGCGCCGGAGGTTCCGGCCTCTACACCTACAACTGGTCCGGGCTCCCCTCGGGTTGCGCGAGCCGGACCGACGAGGTGACCTGCGCCCCGACCGCGACCGGGACCTTCGCGATCACGGTCATGGTCACCGATTCGAACGGCCTCTCGAGCACCTCGAACCCCGCCAACCTGACCGTGAAGGCGAGCGTCGGTTCGACCGTGCTCGGTTCGCCCGGCCTCATCATCGTCGTGGTGGTGGTCGTCGTCCTCGCCGCGATGGCCCTCCTCCTCATGCGCCGGCGGCGGAGCTCGCCGCCCGCGGCCGACTTCGAGCGCCTGCCCCCGGAGCCGATGCCCGAGGAGCTGCCCGAGGAGGCGCCGATGACCGAGGAAGCTCCGGTGGGGGCCCCCGAAACGTTCGAGGACGCCGGGGACCCGGCGCCGTAATACGGGGCCCCGCGACTCCCCGGGCATGAGAACGCCCGCCCTCGACCCGCGATCCGTCCCCGCGGCGATCGACCTCCCGCCCTCCTCCTGATCGTCCGACGTGGTCGCCTACAAGTGGCTCGTCCTCTCGAACACCACCGTGGCGACCCTCATGGCCGCCATCGACTCGAACATCGTCCTCATCTCGCTCCCGACGATCGGCCGGGAGCTCGCGGGGACCCCGCCGGCGCTCCTCATCTGGATCCTCCTCGGCTACCAGCTCGTCACGGCCGTCGTCCTCCTCAACTTCGGTCGGCTGAGCGACATCTTCGGCCGGGTCCGCCTCTACGTCCTCGGGTTCGCGGTCTTCACCGTCGGCTCCCTCCTCTGCGGCTTCTCCCAGACCGGTTCCGAGCTCGTCGGCTTCCGCCTCGTCCAGGCGATCGGGGCCGGCTTCCTCTTCTCGAACTCGGCGGCGATCATCACCGACGCCTTCCCCCTCGGCGAGCGGGGCCGCGCGCTCGGAATCAATCAGGTCTCGATCGTCGCGGGGGCCGTGGCGGGCCTCGTCATCGGGGGGATCATCAGCTCGACGATCGGCTGGAGGTGGATCTTCTTCGTCAACGTTCCGATCGGTCTCGTGGCGACCCTCCGGGCCCGTGCCGATCTGAAGGAGCTCCCCCGCCCCCATGCCCGCCCGAAGGTCGACGCCCTCGGGAACGTCCTCTTCGCCACCGGTCTCGCCCTCCTCCTGCTCGCGATCACGCTGGGGGCGCTCGGCGAGATCCCCGACCCGACGGCGATCGGTCTCGGGGTCCTCGGCGTCGCCCTCATCGGGGTCTTCCTGTGGGTCGAGAGCTGGATCGCCGACCCGATGCTCGATCTCGGCCTGTTCCGACGTCGGCAGTTCACCGCCTCGTCGACGGCGATGCTCCTGACCGCCCTCTCTCGCGGGGCGTTCACCTTCATCCTCGTCTTCTACCTGCAGGGGCCGCCGAGGTACCTCGACCCGTTCACGGCCGGCCTCTTCCTCATCCCGACCTCCGCCTCCCTCGCGCTCGCCGGGCCGATCGCGGGCTGGCTCTCGGACCGCTACGGTCCCCGCGACTTCCTCGTCGCCGGGCTCGCGCTCGCCGGTCTCGGGTTCCTCTGGCTGTCCCGGATCGGCCCTTCCGACAGCTTCCTCGAGCTCGCGCCGCCGCTCGTGCTCGTCGGCGGCGGGATGGGTCTCTTCGCCGCGCCGAACCGGGCGGCGATGATGAACGCCGTCCCGGCCGCGCAGCGCGGCGTGGCGAGCGGGGTCGGCACCACCCTCGTGAACACGGGCATGACGGTCAGCCTCGGGCTGACGCTCGTGGTGATGGCCGGTGCGCTCCCCCGGAGCACGATCTCCGCGATCTTCTCCGGCACCCACGCGGCGGCCGGCGGACTCGCGATCGGGGCCGGCTTCCTCGCCTCCATCCACGAGGTCTTCCTGCTCTCCGCCGCCCTCTCCTTCCTCGCCCTCGTTCCCTCGCTGCTGCGCGGGCGGGTCGTCGGGGCGGAGGTCCCCGGCTGACCGGCGCCTGGCCCGGCCGGACCTACATCCGGTCGAGCTTCGGCAGTCCGAGGAGATCGAGGACGCCGCCGAGCGTCGTCCGCGTCGCCTCGACGAGGGCCAGGCGGCTCTCCCGCTCCCTCCCCGACTTCAGCACGGGGACGCCCTGGTAGAAGCGGTTGAACGACTCCGCGAGGTCGTGGGCGTAGCCGGCGACGGCGTGGACGTGACGGGTGCGGCTCGCGTAGGCGATCGTCCGGGGCCACCGGGCGATCGTCCGGACGAGGTCCCGTTCCGGGGGCGTCCGGAGGTCCGCGCCGCGACCGTCGTAGGGGCCCGGCGTCTCGGCCTTCTTGAGGAGGCTCGTCGCCCGGACGAAGGCGTACTGGACGAACGGCCCGGACCGGCCCTCGAAGGAGAGGGCGTCCTCCCAGCGGAAGGTGACGGCCTTGTCGGGGGCGACGCGGACGATGTGGTAGCGGACCGCACCGGCGCCGACGGCCGCGGCGATCCGGTCCACCTCCTCGGCGGCCACGTCGGGCCAGCGGGATCGGACCTCCGCGCGGGCGCGCTCGGTCGCCTCGTCGAGGAGCGCGTCGAGGTGGACGGCGGTGCCCTTGCGCGTCGACATTCCTCCGCCCTCCGGGGTCGTCAGGTACTGATAGAGGAGGAACTCCGGGCGCCTGCTCTCGCCCATCTCGGCGAGCAGCGCGTCGAGGGTCCGGGCGTGAAGGAGGTGGTCCTGGCCGAGGACGTCGATGACCTCGGGGAAGCGGGCGAACTTCGACAGGTGGTAGGCGATGTCGCGCGTCACGTAGAGGCTCGTCCCGTTCGCCCGAGCGACGATGATCCGGGAGGACTCCTTCGGCAGGTGATGGGCCTCGGCGTCGATCGCGAGCGCCCCGTTCTCCTCGCGGAGGGCATGGGGCGACGCCGCGAGCCGCTCGAGGACCTTCGGGACGCTCCCGTCGGTGAGGAAGCTCGATTCCCAGACGAACTCGTCGAACGCGACGCCGATGCGGGCGAGGGAGGCGAGCATGCCGGCGAGCACCGCCTCGGCGAGCTCGCGGTGGCGGGGGGGGGCCCGGCCCCCCTCGAGCGCCTCCGTGATCGCCCCGACCTCGGCCGCCGCCTCCGGATGGGTCTTCAGGTAGGTGCTGACCGCGGGGTACGGTCGACCGAGCCGCCGGTCGGCCGGCTCGTCCGGGCGGGTCGGCCCCCCGGTCGCGACGGCGTCCCGCACCTCGGAGGGCCACTCCGCGGGGGGGCGCGACCAGATCCAGGTGATCATCGCCGCCTGCCGGCCGACGTCGTCCACGTAGTACTGGGTCGTCACCGAGCGTCCGGAGGCCCGGAGGAGGCGGGCGAGCGTGTCGCCGATCAGGCTGTTGCGGATGCGCCCGATGTGCAGGGGTCCTGTGGGATTCGCGCTCGTGTGCTCGACGCACACCGCCGCTCCGGTACCCTCGGCCCAGCCGAAGCGGGCCCCCCTCTCCCGCACGAGGCCGAGGGTCGTCTCCGCGAGCCAGCTCGGGTCGACGGCGAAATTGACGTACGCCCCGACCGCCGTCGCCGTCGGCACCGCGGCGGTGCTCGGGAATCCCCGGGCCACCGCCTCCGCGAGCGCCGACGGCGCGAGGCCGGCCGCCTTCGCCGGACGGTGGAGCGCGATGGCGAGGTCGCCGGCCCCGCCCTCGCTCAGGTCGAGCTGGGCGGCGACCCATCCCGGATCGACCCGCGCGCCCGCGGCGGCGAGCCGTTCCTCGAGAAGGGGGAGCAACGGATCGAGGGCCCGGGCCCACGGGTCGCCGCCGGCCGTCGTCGCGCGGCCGGCCGGGATCGTCATCGGTCGAGACAACGCTAAAGCGGCCATGCCGACTTAACCGTTTTCCGTGTCGGCGCTCCTCCTCGTGCGCTACGGCGAGCTCGCGCTCAAGTCCCCGCCGGTCCGTCGGGAGTTCGAGCGCACGCTCTCCCGGAACATCCTCGAGCTGTTCGCCGCCGAATCGACGCCCTGCCGGATCCGGGCCGACCACGGTCACCTGTACGTCGAGGCGGACGACGGGGAGCGCGCGACCGCGATCCTCCGCCGGGTCTTCGGGGTGACCTCCGTCAGCGTGGTTCACGAGACGACGAGCGACCGGGCCGCGATCGCCGAGGCCGTCGTGCCGCTCGCGCGGCCCGTCCTCACCGCGGGCGCGAGCTTCGCCGTCCGGGCCCGCCGGACCGGCCAGCACCCCTACTCGAGCCAAGAGCTCGCGGGGGAGCTCGGCGGCCGGCTCCTCGCGGCCCTGCCCGAGCTCCGCCTCAAGGTCGACCTGACGCACCCGGACGTGGAGGTCTTCGTCGAGGTCCGAGGCCCGCGAGCGTTCATCTACTTCGGCCGGGCCTCCGGACCCGGTGGCCTCCCTCTCGGGGTCGCCGGGCGCCTCGTCGCCCTCGTCGACGGTCCGCGCGGCGCCCTCGGGGCGTGGCTCATGATGAAGCGGGGCTGCCGATGCCGTTTCGTCGCCTCGGCGGACGGGGTCCCCCTCGTCGACGACGTCCTCCGGCGCTTCGACCCCCGGAGCGAGCCGGCCCCTCCGGTCCCGGACGAAGGACCCGAGGCGCCGATGCGGGAGATCGCCGAGGCGTGGGGGGCCGATGGGCTCGTCCTTCCGCTGACGGTCGACGAGTACCCGACGGCGCGGGCGGCCTGGGGCGACCGGGTGGTGTTCTCGCCGACCGTCGGGCTCACGGGGGAGGAGGTGGAGGAGCGTTGGCGCGGCGTGGTCGCCCTCGCCTCGCCGTAGCCGGGGAGGGCTCCGCCCGCCCCCTCGACCGGCTCACCTCACCGGTGCCCGCGCCGTCGACCGCGCCCGAGGAGGCGGCCCCCGC
>JASHUV010000144.1 GCA_030039825.1 Thermoplasmata archaeon | reverse complement strand
ACTCCCGCGCTTTCGGCGTCTGGCTCGTCACCGAGGCCCCGCCGGGGCCGTTGATCGGTCGCGGGACGGAGAGGAGGCAGGGGGTCAGAGGGTGGTCCTCCGGGAGCGACGCGCCCGGGGCGACGATCCGGACCTGCTGGCGGAACTGTTCGGGCGTGAACGCCCCCCGGAACCCCTCCCAGAACGTCGTCAGGCGTCGAGCCGGGGCCGGCTCGTAGAGGACGCGGCCCCCCGTCCGGAGGACGTTCCCGATGATCGGGTAGGTCAGCGTGTGGGTGCCGACATCCATCGCGTTCGGGTCGGACTCGATGATCGTGAGCCCCCCGAACGGCAGGCGGCCGAAGGCGTCGGCGAACGCCCGGGCGCCCGGCCAGATCGTCCCCGGCACCGGTTCGGGGTCCGCCTCCACGAAGTCGGCCTGGGCGGTGACCCGGCTCGGCTCGGGCGAGATGCAGGTGAACCGGCCACCCTCGAGCGTGTACGGGTAGGACTCGCTGTCGACCCGGATCCCCCGGAGCTTGGGGAGCGAGATCCAGCGTTCCGGGACCCCGTTGACGGCCTCGTAGCGGGTCATGATGATCCCGTCGACGAGGTAGTCGAGCTGGCTCGGCTCGGCCCGCTCGAGCACGAGGAGGAGGTGGGCGGACCCCCGGGCGACGAGCCTCAGGGCCGTCCGCTCGAGCTCCTCCCGCTCCGCGGCGCCGCCCGGCAGGCGCGGGGCGAGGTCGAGGAGCTCGTCGATGAACGCGTCCCAGGAGTCGACGACGATCATCACGCGCTCGTTCGAGGCGAGGCGCCCGAAGACCCGCCGAAGGCCGGGCGGGACCCAGGCGAACTCCCTCGAGAGCTCGTCGGCGTCCCCGCGCCGGCCCCAGGCCCTCCGGAGGGCGGGGGGGAGGGAGTCCATGACCCCGGCGACGATCGCCGGATCGACCGTCGACGGCGGCTCGGGGCGGGCGGAGGGCTCCAGGGCGTGGCCGTTCGGGATCGCGACGGAGTCGACGATCTCGATCTCGTGGCCCTCGACCGAGCCGAGCCAGGGGTAGTCGTCGAGGACGCCGCGCCTCGAGCGGCGGCCGGTGATGAAGATCTTGCGGCCGTAGAACGCCTCGAGCATGGCGAGGGCGAGCGTGGTCTTCCCGGTCCCGGGCTCGCCCCGGACGAGCATCGTGAGCGGCCCGCGGCGGGAGAGGAACGTGTCGAGCTCGACCGGCAGACGGAGCTCGCGGCTCACAGGCTCCTCTGCCCATCGGGCGACGGGGTCCACCCCGATTCGACACACGTGGGGGACATGTGAGCGTGCGCTAGAGTCTCATGGTGTTTTTAAGGTTTGACCGAGACCCCAGCCGCTACGTCTCCATGCGCATCGGGCGGGGCCCTCGGGCGGCGGGTCGCCCCGGCCCGCCGGTCGGCGCCCGGCGCGACGTCCGGGGCGCTCCGGCGCCCCCTCTTGAAAGGCGCGCCCCTCGACCCCTGCCCCCGCTCCACCCCTCCGCTTAAATTCCGCCCCCCGAATCGACCGCCACCCGCGGAGAGGCCACGAGCCGATCGAGAGGGGGCCCGCCCGGGTCCGCGCCGCCCGGACCCCGGCGTCCCCGGGGGCGTTGGGGCCGGTCCGCCCCGGACCGGGGGACCGGATGATCCCGACCGGCACCCTTCCCGAGCTCATCCTGACCCTGCTCGTCGCGGCGGCGATCGCCCCGTTGATGGGCCAGTACGTCGCGAACGTCTACTCCGGGGGGAGCTCGTTCTGGGAGCCGGTCGTCGGCCGGATCGAGGCGGCGGCGTACTGGGTCATGGGTGTCGACCCGGGCCGCCCGATGACCTGGAAGGAGTACCTCCGGGCCCTCCTGATCACCGACGGCCTCGCGATGGCGTTCGTGTTCGTCCTCGTCCAGGTCCAGGCGGGCCTCCCCGGGAACGCCCTCGGGGCGCCCAACATGAGCTGGGACCTCGCCCTCCACACCGCCACCGCCTTCGGCACGAACACGGACTACCAGCACTACGTCCCCGAGACGCAGATCTCCCAGTTCGCCTCGCTCTACGGCCTCGAGCTGCTGATGTTCACCTCCCCGGCGACGGGACTGTGCGTCGTCGCCGCCCTGGCGAGGGGCTTCACGCGCCGCGACGGGCGGATCGGCAACTACTACGTCGACTTCGTCCGCACGCTCACCCGGATCCTCGTGCCCCTCACCGTGCTCGGGGCGATCGCCTTCGTCCTGCTCGGCGTGCCCGAGACGCTCACCCAGGCCGTCCACATCCTCCCGCTGACGGGAGGGAAGGAGGTCGTCCCGCTCGGGCCGGTCGCCTCCTGGGACTCGATCGAGTTCCTGGGGACGAACGGGGGGGGTTTCTACGCCGCCAACGCGGCGAGCCCGTTCCAGAACCCGAGCGCCGCCACGAACTTCGTCGCCATCCTCCTCATGACGGCCCTGACGTTCGGGACCCCGATCGCCTTCGCCCGCCTGGTCCGACGACCGGGCGAGGCCCTCCCGCTCGTCGCCACGGTCGTCACGCTCTTCCTCGTGGGCCTCGTCCTCTTCCTCGCCTTCGAGGGATCGAACCCGTTCCTGCCGGCGACGGTCAACCAGAGCTCGGGCTACCTCGTCGGGGCGGAGAGCCGGTTCTCGATCACGGAGAGCGCGCTCTTCCAGTTCACGTCGGTCTACACGAACACCGGCGCCACGAACATGGCCCTCGGATCCCTCACGCCGATGGCCCAGTCGGTCCTCCTGTTCGGGATGTTCATGCAGTCGACGCCCGGGGGCGTCGGGACCGGCTTCGGGACGCTCCTCATCAACGTCGTCCTCGCCGTCTTCATGGGCGGCCTGATGGTCGGCCGGAGCCCGGAGTACCTCGGCAAGAAGATCGGCATGGCCCAGGTCAAATGGGCCGCCGGGGCGATCCTCTCCCATCCGTTCGCGATCCTCATCCCGACGGCCGTCGCGATGACCGTCCCGGGGGTGCTGACCTCGGCGATCGGGGGGTACACCCCCCACGGATTCACCGTCCTCCTCTACGAGTTCACGAGCGAGGCGGCGAACAACGGGAGCGGGATGGGCCCGATCAACGACGGCACGATGTTCTTCAACGTCGTCGGGGCCCTCGTCATGCTCGTCGGGCGCTACGTGCCGCTCGCGGCGATGGTCGCCATCGCCGGCTCGCTCTCGACGCAGGCCCCCCACCGTCCGGGCTCCGGGACGCTCAAGACCCGGTCGCTGACGTTCTGGTTCTTCCTGACGGCGTTCATCGTTGTCGTGACCGGCCTCCTCTTCCTGCCGGTCCTCGCCCTCGGGCCGTTCTCGCAGATCGTCGGGGGCCTGTGACCGACGAGGCGCCCGAGGGGGTCTCCTCCCGGCGGGCCCCGCGCATCGCGCTCGGGGGCGCCCTGAAGCAGTCCGTCCTGCGCTTCGGCCCCCGCTCGATGACGCGCAACCCCGTGATGTTCGTCGTCTACGTCTACGCGATCTTCCTCGCGGTCCTGACGGCCGTCCCCGCGCTCTTCCCCGACCTCACCGGCGCGGGCACGGGGTTCAGCCGGTCCTACGCGCTCGCCATCACGGCGATCCTCTTCCTGACGATCTGGTTCTCCACGCTCTCCGAGTCCGTCGCGGAGGCCCAGGGGCGGGCCCAGGCGGAGAGCCTCCGGCAGATCCGGACCGGGACCCTCGCGCGCCGGTGGCGCCCCGACGGGACCGAGGAGCGGATCGAGGCGAACCGCCTGCGCAAGGGGGACGTCGTTCGGGTCGGCCAGACCGAGCTCATCCCGCTCGACGGCGACGTCATCGACGGGGCGGCGGAGATCGATGAGTCGATGATGACCGGCGAGTCGGCCGCCGTCCTCCGGGAGAGCGGCGGGGACAAGACGAGCGTCCTCGGGGGGAGCCGGGTCCTGCGGGGGCGCATCACCGTCCGGGTCGCGGTCGACCCGGGCGGCGGCTTCCTCGACCGGATGATCCGGCTCGTCGAGGGCGCGACGCGGGAGAAGAGCCCGAACGAGCTCGCGCTCACCCTGCTCCTCTCGGCGTTCACGATCATCCTGATCGTCACGATCCTGACGTTCGACTTCATGCTGAGCGCCTCGGGCGTCGTGATCGTCCAGCTGAGCACGCTCCTCGCCCTCCTCGTCTGCCTGATGCCGACGACGATCGGGGGCCTCCTTCCGGCGATCGGCATCGCCGCCGTGAACCGGGTCTCCTACGCGAACGTCGTGGCGAAGTCCGGGCGGGCCGTCGAGTCGGCCGGGGACCTCGACGTCCTCATCCTCGACAAGACCGGGACGATCACGACCGGGAACCGCATCGCCGTGGAGCTCCTCGCGGCGCCGGGGATCGGCAAGGAGACGCTCACGGAGGCCGCCGCCCTCGCCTCGGCGTACGACGAGACCCCGGAGGGGCGGTCGATCGTCCGGCTCGCCGCCCGGCGCGGCGCCGCGCGGTCCGGGGCCCGTCCGGAGGTCGCGAAGGTCCTGCCGTTCACGCCCGAGCGGCGGGTCTCCGGGGTCGTCCTCGCGGACGGCCACGAGATCCTGAAGGGCGCCGTCGCCTCGATCGTCGCGCTCACCGGCGAGCTCCCGCCGGACCTCGACCGCGCCGCGAAGGACGCGGCGGCGCGCGGCATGACCCCGCTCGCCGTCTCCCAGGACAACCGCGCCCTCGGGATCGTCCTCCTCAAGGACGTCGTGAAGCCGGGCATCCCCGACCGGCTCCGCGAGCTAAGGATGATGGGGATCCGGACGATCATGTGCACCGGCGACAACCGGCTGACCGCCCGGGCGATCGCGAAGGAGAGCGGGGTCGACGAGTTCGTGGCCGAGGCGAGGCCGGAGACGAAGCTCGAGCTCGTCAACCGCGAGAAGGCCGCCGGACGCCTCGTGGCGATGACCGGGGACGGGACGAACGACGCGCCGGCCCTCGCCCGGGCCGACGTCGGGCTCGCCATGAACAGCGGCACCTCGGCCGCCAAGGAGGCCGGGAACATGGTCGACCTCGACAGCGACCCGACGAAGATCCTCGAGGTCGTCTCCCTCGGGAAGCAGCTCCTCATCACGCGGGGGGGCCTGACGACCTTCTCCGTCACGAACGACGTGGCGAAGTACTTCGCCATCCTGCCGGCGATCTTCGTCGGGGTCTCCGGCGTCGCCTTCCTGAACGTCCTCCGGTTCACGAACCCCGGCCTCGCGGTCCTCGCGACGCTCCTGTTCAACGCCATCATCATCCCGCTGATGATCCCCGTCGCCCTCCGGGGGGCGCCGTTCCGCCCGAGGACCGCGGTCGAGCTCCTGAGGAACAACCTCCTCGTCTACGGCGTGGGGGGGTTCGCGAGCGCGTTCGTCGGGATCTACGCGCTCTACGAGCTCCTGAGCTACCTCGTCGTCAGCCCGTGGATCGCGCCGACGATCGCGGCCGTCGCCCACCTCCTGGGGAGCTAGCGATGGCCGGATCGAGCGCGGACCGGCCCCGGGAGGGGGCCGACCGGCCGCCGTCGGCCCTGAGGGCCTCCCTCCCACTCCTCCTCGTCCTCGGGCTCCTCGCGGGGTTCGTCTACCCGACCGGGATCACGGGGTTCGCCCACCTCGTCACGCCCGGGACCGCCTCGGGCTCCCTCCTGAAGGACCCGAACGGGACGCCGTACGGCCTCGCGGGGCTCGGTGAGAACATCACGAACCCGGCGATGTTCTGGCTGCGTCCCTCCCTCATCGACGATCAGGCGTTCGAATCGAACGGGACCGGGGCGGGGGACGAGGTCCCGCCCGGCCCGACCGACCCCGCGCTCGTCAACGAGACCGACGCCGCCCTCGCGAGCTACTGCAACGAGACCGTCGGCGCGATCTCGATCGACTGCTTCGCGAACCTCTCCGTCCCGATCGACCTCCTCACCCCCTCGGCGAGCGGGCTCGACCCGGACCTCACGCCGGCGGCGGCGCTCGTCCAGATCCCCCGGGTCGCCTTCTACTCCGGGCTCTCCGAGGAGTTCCTGCGCGACCTCGTGAACGAGCGCACCGTCACGCCGGCGCTCGGCCTCTTCGGGCCCGCCTACGTCAACATCGTCGAGCTCGACGTCGCGCTCCTGCCCTACCTGCCCGCCGGCACTGGCTACGGCTGACGCGCCGGGGGCCGCCCACGGGACGTTCACGTTGTGAACATCATCTGTAGCGCGTTCACGGACAAAACAGTTATCCGCCCGACCGGGCTGGGCGAACCGGTCGGGCGGGCGCATGCAGGGGTTCCTCCTCTTCCTCGGGGTCACGGCCGTCATGGGCCTGTCGATCTTCCTCTCGATGCCGGTCGTCTTCCACCGGCGGGCCCAGGGTCGCTGGGCGGTCGGGCTGAACGCCGCGGCGATCGGGATCCTCATCTTCCTGCTCGGGGACATCTTCTCCGACGTCGCGCCGATCCTCTACCCGTCCGGCTACGTGGCGAACGCCTGGTACACGGGGGTCTTCGCGATCGGCTTCCTCGCCGCGTTCCTCGGCCTCTACGGCTTCGACCGCGTCGTCGCCGACCGGCGCGGCGAGGCGGCCGCCGCCCGCGCCCCCCTCGGGACGGCGGTGATCGTCGCGACCGGGATCGGCCTTCAGAACCTCACCGAGGGCCTCGTCTTCGGGGTCAACTGGACGGCCGGGGCGCTCGGGATCCTCGCCGTCGTCTTCGTCGGCTTCTTCCTGCAGAACGTCACGGAGGGCTTCCCGATCGTCGCCCCGTACCTCGGGACCAACGCCCCGCGGAGCGTCGTGACGTTCACCGGCCTCTTCCTGATCGGGGGCCTGCCGACGCTGCTCGGCGGCGCGATCGGCTACTTCTGGAGCAACGACACCTTCCTCGTCGCCTTCGACGCGCTCGCGATCGGGGCGATCGCCTACGTCATCCTCCCGATGCTCCGCGGCGCCTTCCGTCCGCTCGAGACCCGGGAGCTCTCCGTCCGCCGGGACCAGATCGTCTACCTCGGCGTCATGGCGGGCTTCGTGATCGGCTTCCTCGTGAACGCCCTCTGAGGCCCTCCCCGACGCCGGGGGCCGCCCCTAATTAGCCGGACCGATTGTGGCGGGCGTGTCGGAGTCGCCCGGGTCGCCCGTCGCCCGGTTGCAGGTCCTCCAGGCGCTCGTCGCCCGCGAGCTCGTCGTCGGCTTCGGCCTCCCGGAGCGCCAGGCCGCCCTGCTCCTCGGCCTCGTCCCCTCCTCCGTCTCCCAGTACCTCTCCGGGAAGCGGCGGGCCCCGGCGCTCTCCGGCCGAGCCGCGGACGAGGCGAGCCGACGGATCGCCCGCCACGCCGCGCAGCGCCTCCTCGAGGGGACCGACGCGGCGACCGCCCTGCTCGAGGCGGCGATCGCCCTCGGCGAGGCCGACGCCCCGGCCGACGCCCTTCCCGTCCGGGACGGGGCCGCGCCGCCGCGCCGGGAGGTCCCCAAGTGGCTCGCGCGCCGGATCGCGGGGGAGCAGCAGGCGGTCGCCGACTGCATGCGGCTCGCCCAGCGCTCCCGCGACGAGCTGACGCGCGCCCTCTTCCGCCAGATCGCCTCCGACAGCCTCCGGCACGCGGAGATCGTCGCCTCGCTCGCCTCCTACCTCGACCGCGGCCTCACGGCGAGCCCCCCGCTCGGGGTGACGCGGGAGGAGATCACCGGCCTCATCGAGAGCGAGCACGCCGCCGAGGCGACCGTCGGCGACGACGTGGGGCCGGAGCTCGGCGGCGTCATGCGGATCCTCTGGGAGAGCATGGAGGCCGACGAGCGCAAGCACGAGCGCATCCTCGAAGCCCTCCTCGCCACCGCCCCCGCGGCCGGGGGCGGCGGCCGACCGCGGGCCCCGCCCTCGGCGAGCGC
>JASHUV010000143.1 GCA_030039825.1 Thermoplasmata archaeon | reverse complement strand
GAGACGATGCGGGACCGGTTCGGCGCGACGAAGCCGCGATCGCAGTGGCTGCGCTTCCACACCCAGACGGCCGGTTGCTCCTGCACGGCGCAGCAGCCCGAGCTCAACATCGTCCGGACGACCGTCCAGGCGCTCGCCGGCGTGCTCGGCGGCACCCAGAGCCTGCACACGAACTCCTACGACGAGGCGATCCAGCTCCCCACCGAGGACGCCGCGAGGATCGCGCTGCGGACCCAGCAGATCATCGCGACCGAGAGCGGCGTCCCCGACGCCATCGACCCGTTCGGGGGGAGCTACTACGTCGAGTGGCTCACCGACCGGATGGCGGAGGAGGCCCGCCGGTACTTCGAGCGCATCGACGAGATCGGCGGGGTCGTCGCCGGCATCGAGCGGGGCTTCTTCCAGCGCGAGATCCAGGAGGCCTCCTTCCGCTACCAGCGCGCCGTCGAGGGCGGGGAGCAGAAGGTCGTCGGCGTGAACGCCTACACCATCGACGCGCCGATCAAGGTCCCGCGTCTCAAGATCTCCGAGTCGGCGAGGACCCAGCAGTCCCGACGGCTCCGCGCGATGCGCGAGCGGCGCTCGACGACCCGCTGGGCCGCCGCGCTCGACCGTCTGAGGCGCACCGCCGAGAGGCCCGACGCGAACACGATGCCGGCGGTGCTCGACGCGCTCCGCGCGAAGGCGACCCTCGGGGAGATCGTCCGGGCCTTCCAGGATGTCTACGGCCGCTACCGCGAGAGCTCCACCTACTAGGCGGGCCGCCTGGCGGAGGGGGGGGCGCCGGGCCCGCGCCGCGCCGTCGGCGGGATACCGGGAAACGCTCGAGCGCCTCTTCGCGTTGCGCCGCTTCGGGATGCGACCCGGCCTCGAGACGATCCGGGCGTTGCTCGGGGGGCTCGACCACCCCGAGCGGGCGTTCCGCGCCCTGCACATCACCGGCAGCAAGGGGAAGGGATCGGTCGCGGCGATGTCCGCCGCCGTCCTCGGGGCGGCGGGCCGGTCGGTCGGCCTCTACACCTCCCCCCACCTCGTGAGCTACCGCGAGCGCATCCGCGTCCGGGGCCGCCCGATCCCCCGCGAGGCCGTCACCCGGGGCGTCGCCCGGATCGAGACGCTCGCGGCGGAGCTCCTCGCCGCGGGCCGGATCGACCGCGCGCCGACGTTCTTCGAGGTGACGACCGCGCTCGCCTTCGACTGGTTCCGGGCGCAGGAGGTCGACGACGGCGTGATCGAGGTCGGCCTGGGCGGGCGGCTCGACGCGACGAACGTCCTCGACGCTCCGGTCGGCGTCATCACGACGATCGAGCTCGAGCACACCGACGTCCTCGGCCCGACGCTCGAGGACATCGCCCGGGAGAAGTCCGGCATCCTCCACCGCGGGATGCGCGCCGTCGTCGGCGAGCTGCCGCCGCCCGCGCGGGGGGTCGTGGACCGGACCGCGGACGCCCTCGGCGTACCGGTCTGGCACCTCGGCGTGGAGCTCCACGTCGGGCCGCGGGACCTCTCGGGGACGAGCCAGCGCTTCGCCGTGAGCACCCCGATCGGCGAGCTCGAACGGGTGACGCTCCCGCTCGCCGGCGCCTTCCAGGCGGGCAACGCGGTCCTCAGCGTGGCCGCGACGGGAGCCTACGCCGAGCGCGTGGGCCTCCGACTCCCCCCCGACGCCGTCCGCGCCGGCCTGAAGGCCGTCGAATGGCGCGGGCGCCTGGAGCGGATCGCCGCCCGGCCGCCGACCTACCTCGACGTCGCCCACACTCCGGAGAGCGCCGCGGCCGTCGCCGCCGGGCTCGCCGAGCTCCACCCGTTCGCCGATCCGGAGGCGAGCGTGGTCCTCTTCGGCTGCCTCTCGGACAAGCGGGCGGAGGAGATCCTCGACCGCCTCGCGCCGCTCGCCCGCACGATCGTCGTGGCCCCGCTGCGCTCGGCGCGGGCCGCGGCGGCCTCATCGCTCCGCCGCGTCGCGCTCGGCCGGTTCCCGCGGATCGTCGAGGCGACCGACATCGCGGGGGGATACGCCCTCGCCTCGGCCTCCGTCGGAGCCGATGGCCTCCTCCTCGCCATCGGGAGCGACTACCTCGCCGGCGAGCTCCTCGAATCCCTCGAGGGACGGCCCGACGACGAGCCGGACCTCTCCGATCCCGGCCTCGGCGGACGGCCGGAGGCGCCCGCGGCGGCCGCGGCCCCCGGTCGAGCGCGATGACGGGCCCCCGCCCCGGTGACTGGCCGGAGATCCTCGACCGGCTCGGGCGCTTGTACGGCCGGGGCGATTGGCGGGTCCCCTACCTCCGGGACCATGCCGAGGATCCCTTCCAGGTGCTGATCGGGACGATCCTCTCTCAGCGCACGCGGGACGAGGCGACCGACGTCGCGAGCGCGCGGCTGTTCGCCCGGTACCCCGACGCCGCGTCGCTCGCCCGGGCCCGCCCCTCCGACCTCGAGCCGATCATCCGGATCACCGGCTTCTACCGGACGAAGGCGCGCGTCCTGCCGCGCGTCGCCCGCGCCATCCTCGACGAGTTCGGCGGCGTGGTCCCGAACGACCTCGAACGGTTGCTCACGCTCCCGGGCGTCGGGCCAAAGACCGCGAACTGCGTCGTGGTCTTCGGCTACGGCGAGCCCGGCATGCCGGTCGATACCCACGTCCACCGCATCGCGAACCGCCTGGGGCTCGTGCGGACCGACACCCCCGAGGCGACGGAGGCGGAGCTCCGGCGGATCGTGCCGAAGGAGTACTGTCTCCCGATCAACCCGGTCCTCGTCCAGCACGGCCAGAACCTCTGCCGGCCGATCTCCCCGCGGTGCCCGGAATGCCCGATCCTCGAGT
>JASHUV010000142.1 GCA_030039825.1 Thermoplasmata archaeon | reverse complement strand
GAGAAGAATGGTCGACGGGGGCGAGCTTAAGCTAGGCCGCATGGAGTGGATCTGTTGCTCGAGATTATGGTCCAGGCCCTCTACTCCTCCTAGCTCAGGCGTCTGCTCGCGGAAACCACGAGTAAGTTAGGAGCTCGGGTTCAAAGAGGGAAATGCCCTCCGCGTAGCTCGGCGCGAAGTGCTTCCCGCACTCCCGAGGGCGTCGGACGCGATCCGTTGCAGCGCAAGCGTCGCCTCCGCGGTCAGGCGTCGCCTCTCTGACGTGACCCGGGGCCTGGGGGAGGTTCGGACCCTCCGACTAGGCGAGGGGTGGCGTCCCCCTCCGGACGCCGGGAAGCCCGTCGTTGAATGGGTCTTGGGTCGACGCCGAGGGCCGCCGGGTGGGTCGGCCGAATCGAGGACGGTGGGAGCGTGCGTCGAAGTGGCCGAGGCGGGGAGGACCCTTGCCCGGCTCACGTGGCGTGCCCCGGTGCGGCGAGCGGGTCGGGCCGAGGCGCCGGGTTCCCCCGGCCCCACGAGACGAGCGCCCCTGCGGCCAGCACTCCGACGCATCCCCACAGGGCGGCATGGAGTCCCCCGAGGAACTGGCCACCTATCGGGCCGGAGAGGTTCGCGGTCCCGAGGAAGACCGCGTAGGCAACGTACCGGGGGACGGTCGCGGAGGCGATCGTCAAGGCGAGGATGAAGCTCAGGAGGGCGCCGAGGTTCAGGAGCGTCCCCTGGAGACCGCTGATGGACCCGAACGTCGTCGGAGTGGCCCGGCTCATGATGGCCGTGGCGTTGGACGGGTAGAAGATGCCCGCTCCCACGCCGGTCATGCAGGAGATGAGCGGCACGAAGCCGATCCAGCTCGTGATCGAGAGCGTCGAATACAGCAACACCGCCGCGGCGGTGATCGAGATGCCGAGCGTCGTCAGCTTCCGGGCCCCGAACGTCTCCACCCGACGGCCGACCGCCGGTCCGAGGACGGCCCCGATCAGGTAGCCCGGGACGAGGAGCAGCGAGGCGTCCAGGGGGGAGAGCCCTCGGAGTCCCTGAAGATACATGGTGAGAACGAAGATGACCGCCAGGTAGCCGAGCGGCTGGAGGAAGCCGGCGCTGAGGGATAGGCCGAGGTAACGCTCCCGGACCTGGCGAAAGTCGATCATCGGGTGTCGGGCGCGGAGCTCCGCCGCGACGAAGACCGGGAGCAGGAGGAGGCCCGCCAGGAGATACGCGACGTTCAGCGCGGAGACGCCGTACGACGCGAGCTCGATCGCGCCGTAGCAGATCAGCCCGAGGCCCGAGGAGAGCGCGAGGAAACCGGGAACGTCGAGCTGCACCTCCCGACGAGGGGTCTTCGCGAGCGTCGTGAGCCCGAGCGGAAGGGCGACGAGGCCGATGGGGACGTTCAGGTAGAAGATGTACCTCCATCCGAACGCCGTGGTGATGGCGCCGCCGAGCAGGATCCCGAGGATCGCCCCGGTCGCCCACCCCGAAACGAAGTAGCCGAACGCCCGCCCACGCCGGGTCGGGGCCACGGCGTCCGCGACCACCGCGTAGCCGTTCGCGAAGATGACCGCCCCGCCGATCGCCTGGACGAGCCGCGCGGCGATCAGCACCTCCACCGTCGGAGCGAGTCCGCACAGCGCGGACCCGACGGTGAACACCGCGAACCCGGCGTTGTAGATCCCGCGCCGGCCGAAGAGGTCGCCCAGCCGGCCGGCCTGGGTGGTGAGGACGGTCGTGGTGAGCAGATAGATCAGGATGACCCAGATGATCGAACCGAGGGGGGCGGACAGCTCCCGTGCCATCGTCGGCAGCGCCAGGATGACGATCGTGGAGTCCGCCGCGAACATCAGCACGCCGACCGTCGTGAGGACGACCGTTCGGAGCTCCTTCGGCGTGAATCCGGGTCCGGGGGGCCCGAGGGAGGCGTCGGCGGCCACCTCCGTCATGCTCCGGTGCGGGATTTAACGGCACGCCGGTGCGATGTGGGCGAACGCCGACCGACGGATCCCCCGGCCCGGAACTCAGCCCGGCGGGGGCGGAGGTGGCGGCGGCGACGGGACCTTCGGTCGTCCCTTGAACCAGAGAAGCCCCCCCGCCGCGGCTCCGACAGCGACCACCGCGACCGCGATTCCGTCGTTGCCGGGGAGTCCTAGGAGCCCGAGCTTCGAGCTCGTGCTGGAGCTGCCGGTCTTGCTCACCGTGATCGTGGCGTGCGCGGACTCGGTCACGCTCGCGAGGGTGGCCGACACCGTGAGTTGCACGCTACCGGCCGTGGCGTCGGCCGTGAAGGTGGTGTCGTCCCCGCTCGTCGTGCTGAGGGAGCCGAGCGAGGAGCTCGAGAGGCTCCAGGAGAACGAGGCGGTTCCCGAGCAGCTGCCCGAGCAGACGGCCGTCGCCGCGAAGCTCCCGGTGGCGTTGAACGCCACGCTCGCCGATCCGGGCGAGAGATCGACGCCGGTGAGGGCGCCGGTACCGCCGCCTCCCCCACCGCCGCCCCCTCCCCCCCCGGAGATGATCACGAGGACGAACGCCGGATTGCCACCAACAGTGAAGCCGTCCAGGCTCGCGTTCACGTAGATCGTGTCGTCGCCGGAGACCGATCCGGCCTTCACGGTCACCGGGTTCGCGGTCGTCGCCTCGATGGAGACGTTCGAGTTCGCGACGCTCCAGCGGTAGGTGACCGTGCCCGGGCACGCCGCGGGTTCGCAGGTCGGTTCGGCGGTGAACGTCGCCGTCCCCCCCGAGAGGTAGATGTACGTCAGGGTCGGCGTCACGTTGACCGAGGCGAGGACCGATTCGTCCGGACAGGACGCGGGGGCCACGATCGTGACGTTCGAACCGTCGAGCTCCGTGTTGGTGTCGGTCACGTAGATGTCGCCATTGGCCGAATCGACGGCCACCGAGTTGGGAGCGCTGCCCAACGGGACCGTCGCGATGACCGCCTCCGTGAACGTGTCGATCACCGAGAGGAAGTCGCCGGCCTGGCTCGGTGCGTAGACGCATCCGTTCTCGGCGTCGTAGGCGACCGCGATCGGTCCGACGGGCGTCGCCTCCGTCCCGATCGGGAGCGAGCCGACGGGAAGGTTCGTCGCCCCGTTCACGACGGAGATGTTCTCGCCCTCCGTGTCCGCGGCGTACAGGAGGCCGTTCGCCGGATCGTAGGCGATCGATTCGGGATCGTAGCCGACGGAGACGTTCGCGACGATCTTCTTCGTCAGGGTGTCGATGACGGTGAGATTGTTGCCCTGGGCGTCGCCCGCGAAGAGCTCGCCGTTCGCCGTGTCGAGGGCCAGCCCGATGGGGACCTTGTTCACGTTGCTGCCGAGGGAGATGTTCGTGACCCGTGTCTCCGAGGACGCGTTGAGGACCGTGATCCAGGCCGTCGTCACGCCCTCGGCGCCGACGTACACGTACTGGTTGTCGGGATCGTAGAGCGAGGAGAACGGGTTCGGCTTGACCCCGATGCTCTTGAGCGTCTTGAACGGGGAGGCCCCCACCACGGTCACGTTGTCGTTCGAGTCGTCCGGTACGAAGAGGTGGTTCGTCAAGGTGTCGACGGAGATGCCGTTCGGGGCGTCCTCGGTCGCGGTCCCGACCGCGATCGTATCGGCGACGGTGTTCGTGGTCGCGTTGATGGCCGAGAGCTCGGCCTCGCTCTGATCGGCGACGTAGAGCAGGTCGTTGTCCGGGTCGAAGGCGATCGAGCTCGGTCCGAACGGGATCGGGATCGAGCCGATCACGCAGTTCGTGCAACCCTCCGGGGAGCTCGCGGATCGGAGGACGGCGTCCGGGGCCGGCGCCGACCGCGCGGGGCCGGTCGCCGAGAGCGCCACGAAGAACGACGAGGCGGCGAGAACGACGAGGACCACGATCGGGATCGCCGCACGCCCGAGGTTCGCCACGGAGTCCGTGGTAGCCGGCAAGGGAAGGTCGGTGATAAACGATTGGGCCTTCGGGCGCGGGTCTGGAGTCCAACAATTAGTTCCCCCTGGAACGAGCGAGCGGAGGGAGGACCTGCCCTCGACGGGAAAGGGGGGTCGTAGGGGGGAGCCGAACGTCACCTCCTTCCAACGTCTCCTTCGGCCGGGTCCTTCCGGCCGCGTGACCCAGCTCACCGATCGCCGGATCGAGTGGCTCGTTCGGCAGGCCGAGGGCAAGGC
>JASHUV010000141.1 GCA_030039825.1 Thermoplasmata archaeon | reverse complement strand
TCCTCGTCTCGGTCCTCACCTACCTCACGGGGAACGCCGACACCCTCCTCCTCGGGCTGTACCGCCAGGCGGAGGTCGGCTACTACACGGCCTCGCTCTCCCTCGCGCGCCTCGTCCTCGTCGGGCTCGGCGCCCTGTCGTACATCTACCTCCCCGTCGCGGCGCGCGTCCTGCGCCGCGGCGACCGGGAGGCGATCGAGCTCACCTACGTGACGGCCACGAAGTGGATGGCGCTCGTCTCGCTCCCGCTCTTCCTCGTCTTCGTCTTCCGGCCCGGCGACGCGCTCGCCTTCGTCTACGGCGACGCCTACCGGGCCCACGCCCAGCCGCTCCAGGTCCTCGTGCTGGGGGCCTTCCTCACCGCGCTCGCCGGCCCGGCGGCGTCGGCCCAGGTCGCCTTCGGCCAGACGCGCCTGCTCGTCTACAACAGCGCGGCGAGCGGCGCCATCGACGTGGGCCTCGCCGCGCTCCTGATCCCGACCTACGGGCTCACCGGGGCGGCCGTCGCCTGGGCCTCCGCCTCGGCGGCGAACGCGTTCCTGTCGATGGGCGAGCTCGCGCTCCTCGAGGGGGTCCACCCGATGCGGGCCCACCACCTGGTACCCGTCGTCGCGACGGCCTTCCCGTTCGTCGCGCTCATGGCGCTCGCCCCGTCATTCCCCGGGACGCTCGGCCTGCCCGCCCTCGTCCTTCTGATCGCCGCCGCCTTCGTCGGGGTGATCCTCCTCACCGCGAGCGTCGACCGCGGGGACCGGCTGGTGCTCGAGGTCGTCGAGGGCATGCTCGGCCGGCCGCTGACGTTCGTCCGCCGCCTCGCCCGGTGGCGCCTCGCCCGGGGCGGCGCCCGGGCGAGGGGCGTCGGGCGGTAGCGCCCCCCGTGCCCGCTCCTCCCGGGCGTGCTCGATCAGGAGGAGCAGGACCCCGGCGCCGAGGAGGAAGAAGACGAAGACCGCGATCGTGTTGGCCGCCGAGGTGTCCCCCGCGGCGTCGACCACGGCGGCGACGACGAGGAGCCCGAGCGCGCCCGCGACCGGATAGCGACCGTCGAGACGGGCGACGACCGAGTAGACGACGTAGACGAGGAGGAGGCCGAGGAAGATCTCCTCGTACGGGATCGCCACGCGCGGGTGAGGGGGCCCGGCGGATTAGCTCGCTCGACGGCGCCGGCGACGGAGGAAGCGGCCGTCCGGCGCGCGGAGCGCGGGGGCGTGCTCCGTACGGTGCGAAAAAAGGACGCTGAGTTAAATATAGTGCCCGCTGCCAGTACCCTCGTAGGCGACAATGCCGCCCAGTCGACTCTTACGTTCGGTGGTGCCCACCGTGCTAGGACTGGCCATGCTGGGGGTTGTCATCCTCGCGGCGCTCGTCCCCAACGGCGACGTCGCGGCGGCGCAATCGAGCTGCCAGTACTCCGACTGCCAATCGACCACCTCCTCCCCGTTCCCGTGGATCGACCTCGGCGCGATCGTCGCGGTCGTCGTGGTCGCCGCCCTCGCCGGGCTCTTCCTCCTCCGCCGGCGCGGCGGGGGCGGAGGGAGCGGGCCCTCGGAACCGGCGGCGAAGGGACCCGAGGAGCCGGCGCCCGAGGCGGCGTCCGCCCCCGAGCCCTCGACCCCGACGCCGGAGCCCGAGGCGGCGTCGGGCGAGGTGTACGACGAGGGACCCCCGACGCCCCCGCCGAGCGGGGGCTCCGGGACCGGCGACATCGACTCGCTGATGGACGAGCTCGAGAAGATGAGCCAGGAGAAGTAGGGGCGCGCCGGCGCCGTTCCCGCCATCGGGGCCACCGGCCTTAAGAGGCCCGGACCCCGTACTTTCGTCGATGACCGACCTCACCTCCGAGGAGCTCCATCTCCTCGCGGACCTCCGGAGCGCCGTGCACGCGGCCGGCGGCCCGGTCCGGGAGATCGAGGTCGGGGTCGCGCTCTCGATCGCGCTCGGCAAGCAGCGCCCCTCCGCCTCCTGCGGCGGCTGCGCGATCCCCCTCGAGTTCGAGGGGATCCCGGCCCGGACGAACCCGCGCCTCGGGAGCCCCTACCGCCTCCGCCTCGATCCCGCGTCCCCCGTCCGCTCCTGACGGGGGCGCCCGCGACCGTCGCACCCCGCGCATGTTCCACCTGCCGCTCGTCGAGGACGCCGTCGCCCTCATCCTCGCGGTCCTCGGCGCCGCGGGCCTCGCCGGGCTCGCCGGCCTCATGGCCGTCGAGAGCTTCGGCCTCCCGCCGCTGCCGGGGGAGGTCATCCTCCTCTTCGCCGGCTTCCTCGTGGCGGACGGCGCCTACTCCTTCGCCGCCGCGTTCCTGACGGCCCTCCTCGGCAGTCTGGCGGGCTCGCTGCTCGCCTACTGGGCCGGGCGCGACGCACGAGGGTGGATCTTCCCCGTCGGTCGTGCGCCCCGGCTGCCCGTGGACCCCCAGGACGTCGAACGTCTCGACGGGTGGTTCCGCCGTCACGGCGACGGGACCGTGGCGTTCGCCCGCCTCGTTCCGGTCGTCCGGTCGTACGTCAGCTATCCCGCCGGGGCGGCGCGGATGCCGGTGCCGAAGTTCACGCTCTTCACGGCCGCCGGGGCGGCGCCGTTCACGCTCGTCCTGCTCTACGCGGGGGTCCGGCTCGGTGCGGCGTGGAACTCGCTCCTGCCGTACTTCGATTACCTTGACGACGCCGCGGTCGCGGCGATCGTGCTGATCGCGGCGGTCCTCGCCGTCGAGTGGGCCCGCCGTCGCTCGGGACGCTCCCGCGCCCCCTCGGCCCACCCCGGCGCCGAGCCGCCCGCGTGACGGATCAGCGGGGGGCGGTCGTCCCGGCGACGGCGCCGGGGGCGTACTCCGGGCGGACGACGCGGGCCGAAAGGTCGCCGACGAACTCCCCGCCGGCGACGATCCGCTCGCCGGCCCGGTAGTGCTCCTCGGGAAAGATCGCGGTCCGCCCCTCGAACGGCGTCCAGCCGCACGGTGCTTGGAGCTCGCGGGCTCGGATCGCCCGCCGCGAGCGGACGTCGATCGCGATGAGGTGAGCGCGATGGCCGGGCGCGAGGCGGCCGACGGGGAGCCCGAGGAGGCGGGCGGGCCGGTCGCAGGCGGCCCGCAGGAGCACCGGGAGGGCGAGCGCGCCGGTCCTCACCTGCTCGAGGAGGAGCGGGAGCATCGTCTCGACCCCGGGGACCCCGCTCGGCGCCCGATCGAAGGGGAGCGATTTCGCCGTCTCGGAATGGGGGGCGTGGTCGCTCGCGAGGATCGGCACCTCGCCGGCGGCGAACGACCGCCAGAGCCCGGCCCGGTCGGCCTCCGGGCGCAGCGGGGGGTTCACCTTCTCGCGCGGGTCCGAGCGTCCGCGCGCGCTGAGGAGCAGGTGGTGAGGGGTCGCTTCCGCGCTGACCCCGGCGGCCCGGATCCGCTCCGCGCTACCGGCACCGGTGAGGTGGGCGACGTTCAGCCGCAGCGCCGCCGGCGCGTCGGCGAGGAGCCGCTCAACGGCGAGGAGCTCGCTCGCCATCGGGCGCTGCCGATCCCAGGCGCGGAGGTCCTCCGGGGGGGGCGATCCCGACGGGGCGAACCGGCGCGGGTCCTCCGCGTGGACGGTGAGGAGGAGCCCGGTCGCCGCGACCGCCTCGAGGAGCGGCCGGAGCTCCTCCGGCGGCGGCACGTCCTCGATGCCGGTCGTCGGGCTCAGGTAGAGCTTGAACGCGCCGGCCTCCCGGGCGAGCGCGGGGACCCGCCGCGGCGCGGTCGCCGCGGCGAAGAGGAGGAGGTCGACCGCGATCCGGCCCCGGGCGCGGGCGCGCTTCGCCTCGAGGACATCGACCTCGGTCACGGGGGGCCGGGTGTTCGGCATGTCGGCGACGGTCCCGACGCCGCCCAGGGCCGCCTGCCGGGTGCCGCTCTCGAACGATTCCGGCTCCTCCGGGCCCCCCGGATCCCGGAAGTGGACGTGGACGTCGGTGGCGGCGGGGAGGAGGAGGCGCTCGCCGAGGTCCCGGCGTCGGGGCCCGCTCACACTGCGGCCGACGGCGAGAATCTCGCCCTCCGCCCCGATCCCGATCTCGACGGGGCGGATCGCCCCGCCCCACCAGGTCCGTCCCGCGAGGACGAGCTCGGGCGCGAACCCGGCCCGGCCGCCCCGGTCCCGGGCTGAGGGCGGCATCGCCGCCGGGAGCCGGGCCGACGGATAGGCGTTGTCGGGGCCGGCGCCGCGGGGCCTCCGCGACGGGCGGAGCGCTTTTCCCCCGGGGGCGGGTCGGAGGGCCGGT
>JASHUV010000140.1 GCA_030039825.1 Thermoplasmata archaeon | reverse complement strand
CCCCCGCGGATGTCGCCGCGGAGCTCGACGCACGCCGCGCGCGCTGGCTCGCCGAGCGGCGGGCGTTCGAACGACATCGGGCCGAGGTCGCGGGCTCGACCCCGGCCGAGACGACGGGCTGAAGCGGCGCGCTCGGCGGACGCCGCCGCGCGCCGCTCCTTGGGCAAGCTCTTATCAGGGCCCCCTCGGTGGGTCGGCCCGCACGGTGGGAGACCCCATGCCCCAGTGGACAGTCCGAGGGACGTTCCTCGTCCGGCGCGGCGACTGGCAGAGCTTCGCGAAGAGCTGCGAAGCGCCGTCGCCCGACGCGGCGAAGGAGCGCGTCCTTTCGCAGATCGGCGGCTGCCACGGCGTCCCGCGCACGCTCATCCGGATCCAGACCGTCACCGAGGCCGGCGCGTGAGCGCGCCGCGGCGATCGGCCGAGCAGGAGTTCCAGGAAGACCTCCTGAGGCTCGAGGCGTACCGCAACCAGCTGAACGCGCTCGCGAAGCAGCACCAGTACCTCCTGTCCTCGCTCGCCGATCACCGACGGGCGCGGGAGACGCTCGAGGGCCTCGAGTCGTCGGGCGCCCGCCCGGAGTCCCTCATCCCGATCGGCGGGGAGGCGTTCCTCCGGGGGAGCGCGGACCCCCAGGCGAGCGTCCTGATCGGCATGGGCGCCGGCGTCCTCGCCGAGATGCCCCGCCCGAAGGCGAGCGAGCTCCTCGCGGAGCGGCTCGGCAAGATCGAGGAGGCGCGGCGGGGACTCGAGGGCCAGATCGGTGAGCTCGAGGGACGGATCGAGGCCCTCAGCGAGCGCGTCGAAGCGATCGCCCGCTCCGCGTCACCGGGCGCGGGCGATGTGGCAGGCGATTAAGGCCCGCCTTCGGCGGAGCGAGCCCGCCGAGGCGGCGGCGCCGAAGGCGGCCACCACGCCGGCCCGCGCGAGCGCCCCGGCGCCGGGCGAGAACCCGGCGTTCTCTGAGGGGCTCCTCTCGCGGTCGATCGACCCCGCCCAGCTGAGGGAGATCCTTGACGACCTCGAGATCGTCCTCCTCCAGTCCGACGTCGCGCTGCCGGTCATCGAGAAGATCCGCAAGGACGTCCGCAAGCAGCTCGGCGATCGCAAGCTCCGGTGGGGCGCGGACCTCGAGGAGGCCGTGCGCCAGAGCCTCGAGAGCTCGGTCCGTTCCGTGCTGGCGACGCCGGCCTTCGACCTCGCCGAACGGGCGAGGAGCTCGGCGACGAAGCCGTTCGTCGTGGTCTTCGTCGGGGTGAACGGCACCGGCAAGACCACGACCGTCGCCAAGATCGCCGGTCGGTTGCGCTCCGCGGGGCTGTCGGTGGTGATCGCGGCGGGGGACACCTTCCGGGCCGGCGCGATCGAGCAGCTCCTCGTTCACGGCGAGCGGCTCGGCATCCGCGTGATCCGCCAGCAGGAGGGGAGCGACCCGGCGGCGGTCGCGTTCGACGCCGTCCAGCACGCTCGCGCGAAGGGGGTGGAGGTCGTGCTCGTCGATACGGCGGGGCGTCAGCACACGAACGAGAACCTCATCGAGGAGGCGAAGAAGATCCGCCGGGTCGTCCAGCCCCAGCTCACGCTGTTCGTCGGCGACGCGCTGTCGGGGAACGACGTCGTCGAGCAGGCGAAGCTCTTCCAGAGCGCCCTCGGGATCGACGGGATCGTCCTCACGAAGCTCGACGCCGACGCGAAGGGCGGCGCCGCGCTCTCCCTCGCGTTCGTCACCGGGAAGCCGATCCTGCTCACCGGGACCGGCCAGGGCTACGATGACATCGGGCCGTTCGACCCGGACGCCATGGTGGAACGGCTCTTCCGGGAGGAGGCGAGCGCCTGACGGCGGAGATCGACGTCGTCCTCGTCCGCCCGAAGGAGGACGGGAACGTCGGGGCCGTCGCGCGGGCGGCCCGCAACTTCGGGGGGTCGCGCCTCCTCCTCGTCGCCCCGCGCGCCCCGATCGCCGGCGAGGCCCGACGACGGGCGATGGGCGGCCTCGCGCTCCTCGACGGTGCCGGCCGGTACGACAGCCTCGCCGAGGCGACGGCGGACGCCGACCTCGTCGTCGGGACCACCGATCTCGTGACGGGGCGCTCGACGGCCTACCTGCGACGCTCCGTGCCCCCGGAGCGCCTCGGGGAGATGATCCGGCCGTTCGTCGGCCGGGTCGCCGTGGTCTTCGGCCCGGAGGACAACGGTCTCACGAAACCGGAGCTCCGCCGGTGCGATCTCCTCGTGCACGTTCCCGCGCGGCGCGACTTCCCGACGCTCAACCTCTCCCATGCCGCGGCGATCGTGCTCTACGCCCTCCACCGGTCCCGGGGGACCGACGACCCCGCCTCCACCCCGGCGCCGGAGGAGATCGCCCTCGACGGGAAGGGAAAGGAGATCTTCCTGGAGAAGCTCGGCGAGATGCTCGAGGAGACCGGCTACCCCCGCCACAAGAGGGCGGGGATGGTCCTCCTCTTTCGCCGGGTGCTCGGCCGGGCGGCTCCGGGGGAGTCCGAATACCGTATGATGCTCGGCCTGCTCAAGACGACGCGACGCGCGATGAGGAAGGGACGTGGCAGCTGAATCGGAGTGGCTGAGGGCGCGGGGACTCGGGCGCGATCGCTTCGCCGGCCACCTCTGCGATCACCTCGCGGCGCTCGGATACGCGCTCGAGCGGGTGGAGGGCGAGGAGCCGCCGGAGACCCGGATCACGGCCCGCCTCGCCCGCTCGAACCCCGCGGTGCCGCCCGCGGGCAAGGAGCTCGCCTTCCGGCTCGTTCCGACGAGCGGCGGCTCGGCCCTCCTGTGGGTGGCCCCGACCGTGGTCCCCGAGGCCGAGCGGGGCCGGTTCGACCGGCTGGTCCGCGAGATGGTCGCCCACCTCGAGCGGACCGTCCTGACCGAGAGCCATGCGGCCGCGAAGGTCGGAAAGGTCCCGGGCGCTCGCCTGCCCTGGGAGGGCGCGCCTCCCTCCTCCCCCGGCCGCACCGGGGCACCGTCCGGGCCGTCGGACCGGGGGCCCGACGCTCCGGCGTGAGCTATTCTTATAACGGGAACCCGGGTGGGCCGCGGCACTTCCCATGACCGGTTCGACGTACCGCTACATGGCGCGGTCGTTCCGGACCACCCTCGGGGACGAGGGCCAGGCCCTCCGGCACGAGCGGCTCCTCAGCTGGCGCCGCGACCACACGGTGACCCGCCTGGAGCATCCGACACGGCTCGACCGCGCGCGGGCGATCGGCTGGCGGGCGAAGGGCGGCTACCTCATGGTCCGCGTCCGGGTCCGCCGCGGGGGCCAGCGCAAGCGGGCGATCATCGCGGGCCGCCGCCCGAAGCGCAAGGGGATCCTTCGGATGACGCTCAAGAAGAGCCTCCAACGGATCGCCGAGGAGCGCGCCCAGAAGCACTACCCGAACATGGAGGTCCTGAACTCCTACTGGGTGGGCGAGGACGGGAAGCAGAAGTTCTACGAGGTCATCCTCGTCGACCCGGTCCACCCGGAGATCCTCGCCGATCCGAAGATCAACTGGATCGCGGCCCCGAGCCAGAAGGGCCGCGTCTACCGCGGCCTGACGCGGGCGGGCACCGACGGACGGGGGCTCCGCTGGTCGGGCAAGGGCGCCGAGCGCTTCCGGCCGTCGCGCGCGCGGAACCGCCGGGACATCCGACGGACCCAGTCGAAGGTCATCCCGTAGGGCCGTCGGCCGGCGGCGGGGCGACGCCGGCGAGGACGTGGTCGAGCGGGGCGCCGCTGCGCTCCGCCATGCGACGCGCCCAGGCGAAGAGGCCCTCCACGTGCGTGACCTCGCCGCGGAGGACCCTCGCGAGGCGCCGTCGGTACTCGAGGTCGAGGCGCGCCGGCCCGCTCGCGAGGAATCCCCGGAGCCGTCGGGCCAGATCCCCGCCCTCGGCGTCCCAGTCCGTCAGGAGGATCACGCGCCGGTGGCGTCCGGCGAGCGCCTGCGTGAGCTCGCTCAGCGTCGCCCCGCGGTGGACGAGCACCACGGTGCCCGGGTACCCGAGCCGGCGGAGCGCGCGACGGTCGCGCTCCCCCTCGACGACGAGGACCGTCCCGGGCTCGACCGCGGCGGCCGTGAGCGCCTCCCAGACGCGGAGGAACTCCTCCCACGCGGGGGCCTCTCCCCTCCTCCTCATCGGACGAGCGCCGCCTCGGTGCGCGCCATCCTCCGACACCGGGGCAAGGTCTATAGGGTTCGGGACGCCGTGGAGCGGGGCCGTGCCGGACACCTACGCGCTCCTCCTCGACCTCCGCCGCTCGGAGGCGGCAGCCCGCGGTCTCGCGAAGATCCCGCACGATTTCTACGGCGCGACGACGGCGTACCTCGCGGAGCTCCGGCGCACCTACGAGGCGGAGCTCCGGGAGAACCCGTCGGGGCGTCGCGGCGAGCTCGCCCGGCAGACCCACCAGAGGGCGAGCCAGGTCGCCCGCGACCTCATCGAGGCCCGGATGACGAAGATCCTCTCCCTCTCCTTCCAAGCGAGCGTCGGCGGGGCCAAGGACGTGCCGAACTCCCTCCCGGAGGAACGGGCCCTGTTCGACGCGCTGACCGGGCTCCTCAGCACCCATCGGGCGACGGTCGCGCCCTACCTCGTGCCGGGGAACCTCGCCGCGCCGTCGGCCCCGACGCCGATGCCGCCGGTGCCGGCCCCCCCCCGCGCCGCACCGCCGACCATCGCGCCCCGGTCCGCCCTGGTGCGGATCCTGAGGGACGGGAAGCCGATCGCCGTCGGCGAGGAGACGATCGAGCCCCGGAAGGAGGACCTGCTCTCGGTCCCCGAGGAGATCGCGAAGCTCCTCATCGAGACGAAGATCGCCGAGGCGGTCGACGTTCCGCCGCGGGCCGTGTAGATCGGCGAGGGCGGCCTAACGCCCGGATCGGGCGGCGCCGGCCGTCGCGTCCGGCGGCGCGAGCTCGAGGACCTTGAAGCGGTCGAATCCGACGAGGAGGTTCTTCGCCGCCAAGCGCACCCGGACCTCCTCCTCCGCCCCTCGGGCGGCGCGGGCCTCGGCGTCGAGCGAGGCCTCGAGGCCCCAGGCGAGGAGCGCCTCGGCCTGGGAACGGAACGCCGTCTCCGACAGCCCGCTGCGCGATGCCGCGGCCCGGAGCCGGGTGAAGTTCACGAACGCGCTCAGGTCGAGCAGCCCCGGGTGGGCGAGCGGATCGGGAGCCGCCCGGTGGTGACGGACCGCGGCGAGCGTCCCGCGCGGGTGGCCGCCGAGAAGACGCTCCTCCTCCTCGCCGTAGTCGATGAGGAGGGCCGTCCCCGCCTCGAGGTGGTCCCCGATCTCCCGGACGAACGCCTCCGACGCGGGGGAGATCTCCGCGATCGTCCCCTCGGGTGCCGGGCCGAGCGCGAGGTCGGTCGGCGCCGCGGGCCCGGTCATCTCCTCGACGGTGAAGGGACCGGGACCGACGGCGACGCCGAGCTCCCGCCAGGCGCCGTCCCGCCGGACGAGGCGTCGGAAGGGGAGGGCGTCGAGGAGCTCGTTCGCGACGACCGCCCCCACGAACGGACCCTCGGCCCCGACCGAGCCGGACGGCCGGACCTCGATCGGGCTCCCCGCCGCCGCCTCGGCCGCCCGGCCGAGCGCCTCGGCGGCGAGGTCCGGCGCGCGCTCGACGAGCCGGTAGACGACGCCCGGAAGGCCCCGACGCTTGAGCTCGCCGATCACCCCCGCGGCGAGCGTCCCGTCGCCGGCGCCGACCTCCACGACGGTGAACGGGTCCGGCCGCCCGAGGCGGCCGTGCTCCTCCGAGAGCCGGGCGGCGATCGCGCGGGCGAACAGCGGGGAGACCCGGGGCGCCGTGTAGAACGCCCCCCGGGGACCGATCGACGCGGCCCGGGAGGCGTAGAATCCGAGGCCCTCGGCATAGAGGGCCTCGTCGACGAACCGGTCGAACCGGAGGAGCCCCGTCGGCCGGGCGAGCCCCTCGAGCCGCTCGCGCAGGGCCGATTCGCGCGCGCGCTCGGCGTCGGTGAACGGGCCGAGGGGGTCCGAGTCGCGCTCGGCCGCGTCCATCCCACGCGGTCCGGGTCGGCGTCCCGGATCAGCCGATGTAGCCGAGGTCCTCGCGGGGCGGCGCCGGCCCCTCGGCGGCCTTCGGCTCGCTGTCGTGGATCCGCTGGGCGATCCGGTCGATCTCCTTCGCCTTCGCCTCGAGGTCGGAGAAGTCGACGGTGAGGCCGAGCGCCTGGGTCAGGACCTTCAGGACGGCCTCGGCGCTGCGGGGGTCGACGAAGTAGCCGCTGGTCTCGCCCATCAGACAGACCCCCTCCATCCCGAAGAGCCGACCGAGACCGAGGAAGAGCCCACTCGCCCCGATGAGCCCGCCGCCGGGGTCGTTCCGAGAGAAGACGACGCCGAAGCGCTTCATCGCCTCGACGCGCGCCGCGGACGTGGCGGCCCCCAGGACGCGGGGCTTCTCGACCACGTGGCCCTGGGCGAATCCCGCGAGGGTGTAGACCTCCTTGGCCCCGAGCCCCGCGCAGACGTTGAGGACCCGCTCCGTGAGCTCGTACTGCCCCTCCGGGCTCATCCCCTGGTAGTCGCCCCCGAGGATGAGGAGGTCCCGGCCCCCGGGACCGATCGCCTTGCGGTAGCTCAGGTCGTTCGAGACGAGGCGGATGAGCCCCTCCTCGCTGACGTAGACCTGGGGCGGCAGGAACTTCGAGTAGAACGTGGCGAGGGGCTTCGCGCCGAGCTTCTCCCTCAGGTAGTCCGCGGCGAGCTTCCCGACGTTGCCCACGCCGGGCAGCCCCTCGATCAGGATCGGGTCCTTGAGGGTGACCTTCTCGATCCACTGGACCTGAACGTCGTCCATCTCGGCCGACGTTCGACCGGGCCCGGGGAGATAAGCCCTCCCGTTCGGCGGGGTGGCTAGGTGGTCCCGGGGTCAGCGGGAGGAGGGTGCGGCGACGAAGCCCCGCGGGGTGACCTTGAGGCGGACGGTGCGCTTGAGCTCGGGGTGGTTGTGGACCTTGCGGACCCGCAGCCGGTGGGCGGGACTCGATTCCTCCCCGTCGGGCGTGAGCTCGAGCAGCACGTCGGCGAGCCCCTCGAGGAGGCCGGCGGCCCGGCGCTCGAGGATCTCGCCGTGCATGACGAGGAGCGCGGGGGCGCCGTAGGCCTGCGCGCGATGGCGCACCTGGCGCGCGATCGTCATCACCTCGGGAAGGTCGAGGACCTCCACGAGGAAATCGACGGCGTCGAGGACGAGACGGAAGGGCCGGTCGAGCCCGGCGAGGTCGGAGAGGATCCGGCTCGTGAGGTTGTAGGGCGCCCGGGGGGTCACGGAGGGGCGCTCCGCGCGGAGATCGGCGAGCTGGAGCCCCCGCTCCCGGATCCGGGAGGTCTCGAGGCGGGGCGAGAGGACGTACTGGAAGTACTCCTCGGATAGGTTGACGATCCGGACGGCCTCGGCGTCCCCACCGAGGCCCTCGAACGTCGACCGGATCTCCTCGGTCCGCTCGTGCGTCGTATAGTAGATCGCCGGAGCGGAGTCGCGGGCGTGCACCGCGAACTGCTTCGCGAGGAGCGAGGTCTCGGCGTCGGTCGGGCCCCCGAGGACCCCGAGCCAGCCGTGCGGGAGCCCCGGCGCGAGCTCCCGGTCGAGGTCGGGCAGGCCGAGGATCGGTTCCCCCTCGTCGGACGGCACGAGACGTCACCCCCGCGGACGGACGACCTCGATCGTCTCGTCCACCACGAGGTTCACCATCTGGTCGAGCTCGCTCGTCGGGTCGTCGGAGACGAGCAACAGGAGCGTCATCGCCTGTCGGCTCTTCAAATTGTTCCCGAGGATGTGGAAGAACTCCGAGAGCAGCTGGTTCGGGTTGTGGATGCCGAGGGAGTTCACCGAGTCGATGACGACGAGCGGCCGGGCGCCGGCGACCCGTCGGAGGAGGTAGTCGACGCGGAGCATGATCGTCTCGAGCATCCGGGGACTCTCGACGTAGGTCGAGTTCGGGAGGGGCTCTCGGTAGCTCATCATCGTCCGGCTGATGGCATCGACGAAGCTGATCCGCTCCGGCGGTACGTCGAGCGCCTGCGCGATCGACCAGACGAGCGCCACGGGGTTCGTGACGGAGATGAAGACCATGTGGGTGGCGTCGCCGGGCGGCGGCTCCCTGAAGATCGCCTGCAGGACGGCGAAGTAGTCGTCGGCGTACTCGCGCGGGTTCAGCCTCAGGGCGGTCGCCGAGCCGGGGACGAGGCTCCGGATCCTCTCGGTGATGCTGGAATCGGGGCTCATCGGACGCTGGGTTCCGTCCCGCTCCCCTTGAGGTGCGGGGCCATGAGGAGCCCGATCGGGGTCAGCTCCATGACGTACTGCGCGCGCGAATGGGACGTGCCCCTCATCTTGATCACCTGAAGGACGCGCAGGATGTCCCCCCGCCGCGAGGCGTTCCCGAGAACGATGACCCCGTCGACGATCGCCTCCTCCACGCCGTGGGAGGAGTATCGGCCCTCGCTCGCCGAGATCTCGGCGACGAGCATCGACGTCGCCCCGAGCCGGTGGAGCCCGGCCCCGAGCGTGAGCATGAAGTCGCGGATCTGCTCCTCGCGGCGGATCCGGTAGACGACGCTCGTCAGGGAGTCGAGGACGACGCGGCGGGCCCCGACCTCCGCGACGAGGTCGATGATCGACCGGGTGAGGAGCCCGATCTCCTCCGAGGAGAGCTCCTCGTGGTCGAGCCCGAGCCGGCGGTAGATGTCCGGGAGGTCGAGGAGGAGGAGCCGACCCTCCTCGACGAGCTCGGGTCGGAAGAACTCGAAGGAGGCGAGGTTCTCCGCGAGCTTCGTCGAGCGCTCGGTGACCGAGATGAAGAGGGAGGTCTCGCCCGCCTCGGCGCCCCGGACGAGGAACTCGAGGCTGAGCGTCGTCTTGCCGGTCCCGACCGGACCGGTGAGCAGCACCATGTTGCCCGTCGGGATCCCGCCGTTCAGGATGTTGTCGAGCCCTTCGATCCCGGTGACGCAGCGGTCGGAGGGCGGGGCGGCCCGCGCCGGTACGACCTGCGGAGCGTCCTCCATCGTCCTCTCCATGCCACGTCCCCCTCCATAGGGTTAACGTTCCGGCGGAACGGGTCCTTCGACCCCGAGCGCCCGCCAGGCGGAGGCGGCGGCGGAGGACTCCGTGGGGGAGTCCGGGGCGGCCACGTACGAGGTCAGGCCGGCGCGGTCGAGCTCCCAGACGGGCCCGTCGGGACCGTCGCGCCGACGTCGCAGGACCCCCGCTCGCGCGAGCAAGGCGCCGGTGATGCGGAGCGCGCCGCCGTCGGGATCGAGGACGCGGCGCGCGCGCGTCAGATCGAGGAGGAGCGTGCCGGCCCGAGGGTCGGTCTCCGCCCCCGCCCGGAGCACCGCGAGGATCCGTTGGACGGAGGCGGGCGCGTTCCCGGACCCCGGCGCCGCCTCCGGACCGGCCTCCGCCGGCGGGCCCGACGGGACCTCGGGCCACGCCCGCCGGGACGTCTCGATCGCCTCGAGCTCGGCCTCCGGGATCGTCCGCCTTGGGAGGCTCCTCCCCACGGAGGTCCATTCGGCCTCCTCCCCCTTCCCCCCGAGGAGGAGCGCGTGACCGGATCGGAGGCTCATCAGGGAGGATTCGCTCACCCCGGGCGCCCATCGATGGACCTCGCGCGCCTCCTCCGGAGAGCCCCGGAAGAGGACGAGGTCGGCGACGTTCGTCCGCGCCGCTTCGGCCACGGGGTCGGGAAGGCTCGCGAGGTCGTGGGTGACCGTCCAGAGGTGCACGTTCGCTCGCCGCCCCAGGCGCAGGACCTCCGCGACGGTCCCGTGAGCGTACCACTGGGCTTCGTCGAGGAGGAGGATGCACTTCGACGGGGGGCGTCGGGCGAGGAGCGAGGGCCAGACGAGGGCCAGGAGGATCGCGAGCAGGTAGCGCGCGCTCGTCTCGCCGATCACGGGCGCTTCGCCCGAGATCACGGTCAGGCGACCGGGGGCGACCCACTCGGCGACGGAGGTCCGTGCGGCCGGCTCGCACAGGAGCTGGCGGAGGACCTCCGGGTCGACGACCTCGGCGAGCAGGCGCCGCGCTCCGTCGACCTCCTCCGGCCGTTCGGCGATGCGCGCTCGGAGCTCGGCGTACGCGTCGCGGACCTCGGGCGGCAGCGTGGTCGGACGGGACGGGGAGGAGCTCAGGAGGCGCGCGGCGTCCACGAACGTTCCCCTCGGCAGGCCCGCCGCGACGGTCAGGGCCCTGCGGACGGTCTCCTCGATGCGCGGCCCCCAGAACGGCGTCTCCCCGTAGCGAAAGCTTCGGACGCGCCGAAGGGCCTGGACCACGTCGTCGATCGAGCGGTCGAGGGCCCAGCCCTCGCGTCCGCCGCCGTCCCGCGGACGCTCGAGCGCGTTGATCGCCGCCGGGGAGCGGCCGGGGGCGACCCAGAGCACCCGCGACATCGCGCTCGGCGGGAGACCCGCGAGGAACGCGCGGGCGGTGTCGCCGATCGGATCGAACAGGAGAAGACCGTGCGACCGGGCGGCTTGCAGGGCGAGGTGGACCGCGAGCGTGCTCTTGCCCATCCCGGTCTCGCCGAGGATGGCGAGATGTCGGCCCTGCTCCGGGTCGATCCGGAGCCGGGCCGGACGACCCGCGGTCGTACGGCCGACCTCGAGCGAGCCCGCGCCGTCGCCGGTTCCCTCGCTCCACGGCAGGAACCGGGCGCTCGGGCGGGGGAGCAGCATCGCGACCTCCGAGGCGGAGAGGAGGATCGGCGACGGCCGCGCGCCCCACCATCGTCGCGGCCGACGGAACTCGAGGCCCGATCCCCCGTCCCGACGAGAGGCCGCCGCGAGGAGCGAGCTCAATCGGTCGGCGGCGGCTTCGCCCGCCGGGCCGATCTCGAGCCGAGCTCGGAGCGACCAGGGACTACCGAGACGGCGCTCCTCCAGGCGATCGGAGATCGTTCGTCGGGGGGCGGCCGGCAGAGGGGCCCGGAACCCGGTCGGCTGGGCGACGAGCGGATCGATCGGCTCCCTCGGGCGGGTCGGCCCGAGCGGGCCGAGCGGCTCGAGCTCGAGATCGAGGACGAGCCCCGCCGGGAGCAGGGGGGTCGACGCGAGGACCGGCTCGATCCACGGGGGGAGCCCGTCCGATATCGAGCGGAACGGGCCGATGGGGTCGGGGGCCGCGCGACCCGGCCAGGTGACCGCGGGAAGGGCCGGGACGATCGCGCCTTCCTGCCAACGGTCGGGGGGATAGGCGCGGAGGAGCACCCCGCGGATCCAGTCGCCGATGGCCGGAGACTCGGGAAGGAGCACGGCCCGCCCGTACGGCCCGGTCTCGATCCGCCAGCGAAACGCTCCCGAGCCGCGGCTGGCCGCTCGCAACGCGCCCTCGATCTCGAGCGGGAAGCGCTCGAGCGCCTCCCGGCCTCCCTCGACGTACCCGCCGGAGCGGAACACCCATCCCGAGCCGGCCATCGCCACCCCGCCGGCGTTCTCAAGGGAGTAGAGGACTCGCCGAACCCTGAACGGTGGGCGGTGGGCGGCGAACCGTCCCCCGTTCAGGTCCGACTATACGATTAAATACGATGGGGCGAGGTCGGGAGACGGCGCCGACAACTGTCCGACAAACGGGCAGTCCTTGGCGGAAGGGGGGAAGCCGTGTACCTCAAGCGGTTGAAGGTCCGGAACTTCAAGTCGTTCGCCGGCGCCACGGAGATCCCCTTCCAGCCGGGGTTCACGGGCGTCGCCGGCCCGAACGGGATGGGCAAGTCGAACATCTCCGACGCCATCCTGTTCGTTCTCGGTCCGACGAGCTCGAAGGCCTTGCGGGCCGATCGACTGACCCACCTCTTCTTCAACGGCGGCTCGTCGAAGAAGCCGGCGACCGAGTGCGAGGTCTCCCTCGTCTTCGACAACAGGGACCGCCTCCTTCCGTCGGAGGCGGAGGAGGTCGAGATCACCCGCTACGTCAAGCTCGCTCCGAGCGACGCGAACGGCTACTACTCCTACTTCTACATCAACGGGAGGCGGTCGACCCAGGGGGAGATCGATTCCCTCCTCTCCCATGCCCGCCTTTCCGGGGATGGCTACAACCTCGTCCAGCAGGGCGACGTCAACCGGATCGTCAGCATGGGCCCGATGCCCCGCCGCGGCCTCGTCGAGCGCCTCGCCGGCATCGCCCAGTACGACGAGGAGCTCCAGAAGGCCGAGGCCCGCCGCGCGGACCTCGAGACGAACCTCGGCCGGATCGGGGCGCTGCTCGGGGAGATCAAGGGTCACCTGAGCGCCCTCGAGAGCCAGCGGCTGCAGGCGATCCAGTACAAGCAGCTCCAAGAACAGAAGCGCGTCGCGGAGGCCCGCCTCGCGCGCGCCGGCCACCAGCTGGCCCGACAGGAGGTCGCGAGCTGCGAGGCGCAGCTCGCGAAGATCCGCTCCGACCTCGAGGCGCTTCGGACCGAGACCCAGAAGCTCGAGGACGAGCGGGCCGAGCTGGCGTCGAACCTCGACAAGGTCGAGAAGGAGATCGCGCAGCATGGCGGCGCCGAGGCGGCGAAGTTCAAGGCCGACCTCGACGAGAAGCGGATGGCGTTCGCCCGCCTCGACGAGAACGTCCGGGCGGCCGACGAGGAGATCGTCGAGCTCTCGGAGAGGCTCCGCACCCTGACGGCGCAGAGCGCGGCCGAGGCCAAGGAAGCCGGCGCCCTGCGCGCGAAGGAGAAGGCGCTCGCCGGTCGAGCCGCCGAGGCCGAACAGAAGGCCGAGGCGCTCGCCGGCGAGCTCAAGGACGCGACGTCCCGGACCGACCCGTCCCAAGGCAAGCTCGCCGGGACGAGGAAAGAGATCCTCCTCACCGAGAAGGCGCTCGAGACCGCGCAGGCCCGCTGGGAGGCCCTCGTCGGCGTCCGGGAGACGGCGAAGGCCGCCGTCGCGAACGCCGATCGGGACCTCGCGACGACCCAGGACGAGGAGAAGACCCGCCAGCTCGAGGTCAAGGATGCCGAGCTCCGCGTTCGCGAGGCAGGATCGGGGGAGGCGGGCGGCAAGAGCTCCGCCGAGCTTCAGAAGGAGCTCTTCCAGGTCAAGGCGAAGGAGAACTCCCTGCGCGAGGAGGTCGCCCGCTCCGAGCGCGAGGTCCTCGAGCTCAACCGGCGCTACATGGCGCTCGACGCCCGCCTCAAGGTCCGCGCGGAGAAGGGCGGGGGGGCCGGCGCCCTCGCCGCCGTCGATTTCCTCCTCTCGCAGCGCAACCTCGGGAAGGTCGCCGGGATCCGCGGGACCGTGCAGGAGCTGACCCGCTTCGACGAGAAGCACGCGACGGCCCTCGGGGTCGCCGCGGGGAACCGCTTCCAGGCCCTCGTCGTGGAGACCGACCAGGTCGCCGAGGAGTGCATCAAGCTCCTGCGCGCCGAGAAGCGCGGGCGGGCGACCTTCCTGCCGCTCAACAAGGTCCTCCCCGGTCGGCCGAAGGGGAAGTCGCTCCTCGCCGCGCAGGCGACGGGGAGCCTCGGCTTCGCGATCGATCTCGTGCATTTCGACGAGGAGATCCGGCCCGCGCTCTGGTACGTGTTCGGCGAGACGGTCGTCATGGAGGACCTCTCCGCGGCCCGCGCCCAGATGGGCGGAGTCCGCCTCGTCACCCTCACCGGGGAGCTCATCGAAGCGACCGGCGCGATCACCGGCGGGTCGCTCGACACGTCGAAGGGACCCGGCGGGGAGAACCCCGCCGAGCTCCGGCGGCTGGGCGAGGAGCTCCGCGAACGCACGTCGGCGGGCGAGGCCGCGCGGGTCGAGCTCGAGAAGGCCGGCGCCCGGGTCCGGGAGCTCTCCGAGGAGCTCGCGAAGCGCTCGGGCCAATCCGACGCCCGCCGCCAGACGAAGGACCTCCTCGCGAAGGAACTCGCCACGGCCCGCGACCGGCTCGAGGAGCTCGCGAAACGCCGGCACGCGATCGAGGCCGCTCAGGCGGCGGCCGCGCGATCCCTCGAGAAGGCGGAGGCGGACGCCGAGGCCCTGCAGGCCTCGTTGACCGAGCTCAAGACGAAACGCGAGGCCCTCCAGCAGGACTACCTTGGTCACCTTCCGGCCGCCCTCTCGAAGAAGATCCAGTCCCTCCACGAGGCGAACCAGGCGGCGAACGACGAGCGGTTCGCGATCGGGAAGGAGCTCGAGGCCCTCCGTGCCTCCCTCGCCGCCGCCGACAAGGCGCTCCAGGGCCGGAAGGGTGAGATCGCCGAGCTCGAAGGCCGGACGAAGGAGAAGCGCACGGCCCTCGCGACGCTGACGCGCCAGCGCGACGGCGCGAAGGAGGCGCTCGAGGCGCTCCGGTCCGTCGAAGCGAAGCAATCCACGCGCGTTCAGGGCCTCACGGAGGAGAGGCGCCAGCTCGAGGAGAAGCGGCTCAAGGTCGTCGCCCGTCTCGGCACGAGCCAGGAGGCGCTCCGCTCCAAGGTCGATCTCGAGCACGCCGAGGGGGTCCGCCTGACGACCTCCCGGGCCCACCTGGCCGAGGTCGAGGCCGCGCTCAAGGAGCTCCCGCCTCCCGCGGAGGACGAACCCGCGGTCCCGATCGAGGAGCTCAAGCGCTCCATCCAGACCCTCCAGTCGCAGCTCGACGCCATGGGATCGGTGAACCTCCTCGCGCTCGAGGAGTACGACCGCGAGAAGGGCCGCCTCGGCGAGTTCGAGGGGGAGGTCGACCGGCTCGGCAAGGAGAAGTCCGAGCTCCTCGAGCTCGTCAAGGAGATCGAGACGAAGAAACGCGCGAAGCTCACCGATGTCGTCGGCCAGGTGAACGTCGGCTTCCGCGAGATCTACGGCGAGCTCTCCGGGGGCGGCGAGGGCGAGATCGCCCTCGAGAACCCCGACGACCCGCTCGCCGGCGGGCTCCTCATCAAGGCCCGGCCGACCGGGAAGAACGTCCAGAGGCTCGAACAGCTGAGCGGGGGCGAGAAGTCGCTCGCGAGCCTCGCCTTCGTCTTCGCGCTGCAGCGCCACGACCCGAGCCCCCTCTACGTCTTCGACGAGGTCGACATGTCGCTCGACGGCGTCAACGCCGAGAACGTCGGGCGGATGCTGAGGCGCAACGCCGAGCGGGCCCAGTTCGTCGTCATCTCGCTGCGCAAGGTGACGCTCAAGTTCGCGCACCAGATCTTCGGGGTGACGATGCACGGTGACGGCTGCTCGCGCGTCGTCGCGCTCAACCTCGACGAGATCGTCGACGTCGACGAGCGCGAGCGGGCCGCCGAAGGGAGCCGGGCCCCGGCCGTCGTCGTGGTCGCTCCGGGGGCGGCATGACGATCTCCGAGCCGCAGGCCGCCGCCCTCGCCCAGGAGAGCTCGCCGGTCCCGCGCGAGGCCGCGGAGCGCGTCGTCGACTACCTCGTCTTCCACCGGTCGCTCTTGGGCGAGTCGGAGTCGCGGCCCGCGGTGCTCGAGCGCTACCTGGGTCTCGTCCGGAACCTGAAGGACGGGGTCCACGTCGTGATCCCCGACCCCTACCAGAAGGCGACCGCCCTCCTCTTCGAGCTCGTCCTCGAGGAGGCGTTCGATCCCTGGGAGATCGACCTCGTCCGATTCACCGAGGTCTACCTCGAGAGGGTCCGATCGGAGGGCCGCGTCGACTTCGCGGTCGCCGGTCGGCTCCTCTACATGGCCTGGTCGATCCTCTACCTGCAGTCGCGGGAGCTCCTCCAGGCGCGGGAGACCCCCGCCCCGGAGGAGGCGGCTCCCGACGGCCCGGTGGACGACACCTACCTCGCGGACCTCTCGACGCCGGAGGCCGTCGACGTGACGACGGCCGTGCTCGACGCGGCCGACGGGCCGGCGCTCCAGCCGATGGTCCGCCACCCCGAGACCCGACCGGTGAGCCTGCTCGAGCTCGTCGATGCCTTCCGGGAGGCCGAGGACGACGCCCGGCGGGCGCTCAAGGTCCAGGAGCTCCGCGAGCGGCTGCGCGAGGAGCAGCGCTCCCCGCCGGAGGTCCTCGTCCATGGGGACATCCCCGAACGCGACCTTACCGATGCCTGGGCCGCGGCGATGCGCCACCCCATTGGCGAGCCGTTCCCGCTGCTCGAGCTCTGGCGGCCGGAGCAGGGCCGGGACCGCTTGGTGAGCCTCTTCCTCGCCGCCCTCTTCCTCGCCCGTGAGCGCGCCGTCGAGCTCCGGCAGGAGCGTCTCGGCGCGAGCCCGCTCCTCCTCGTGCGCGCCCTCGACGCCCGACCGCCCCGCCTGCCCGAGGGGTGAGGGACGTGCCGTCGAAGGTCGACGACCTCGTGCTGAGGGTCGAGGCCCTCCTCTTCGCGTCCGGGAAGCCCCTCAGCGTCCGTGAGCTCGGCGAGTCGCTGCGCGTCACCGACCACCGTCCCGTCCAGCAGGCCCTCCGCACCCTCGCCCGGACCTACGAGCAGCGGCAGACCGCGATCGAGGTGCGGCGGGTCGGGGACCGCTACGCCCTGCAGCTGAGGGAGAGCTTCGTTCCGGCGGCCCACGCCGTCACGCCGGTCGACATGGCCCCGCGGACGATCAAGACCCTGACGCTCATCGCCTACCACCAACCGATCGTCCAGAGCCGGCTCGTCCGGATGCTTGGCGAGCCGACCTACGAGGAGGTGCAGCGTCTGAGGGACTCCGGCTTCGTGCACGCCGAGCCGAAGGGCGCGACGCTCGAGCTCACCACCACGCGTCAGTTCGCCGAGCAGTTCGGCATCGCCTCGACGAAGCCGGAGGAGATCCGCCGCTTCCTCGAGCGCAAGCTCGGCGTTCCGCCGGCGGCCGTTCCGGCCGAGGGGACCGAGGAGGTCGCCGCCCCGGCGAGCCCCCCCGCGGCGGAAGAGGCCCCGACGGGACCCGCGCCGCCGGAACCCTCGCCGGGCTGAACGACCCCGCCCCCGTCAGAGCCGCCCGCACGTCGGGCACGGGACCGCATCGGCCGGACGCGGACGCCCGCAGTAGGGGCAGTCGAACGCGGGACCCAGGATCGGCCGGACCGGTCCGGCGTTCCCGGGGACCGGCGGCGGGAACGCCGACCGCCGCCGAGGGGCCATGACCCAGAGGACCGCGAAACCGACGAGGAGCGCCCCGACGGCGCCGAGGAGCACCGCGCCGACGAGCGAGATCCCGGAGGCCCCGGGCTCTGCCGGCAGGGAGATCCCCGGGGTCGGGCCATCGTAGGTGTAGTTCGCGATCGTCGCGTTCGAGTACGCCGCGAGGAAGCGGGCGGCGTCGATCCCGCCCCATCCGGTCGCCGCGTCCCATCCGACCCCGGCGGAGAACTCGGCGTTCGCGCCCTTCGTCACATCGAGGAAGGGGTCCGACGCCCCCGGGTGGGCGGCGTAGTACGACCCGATCCGGTAGAGCGCCGGGTCGATGAAGCCGAACGGGTGGCCGATGACGGCGCTCATCTCGGCGAGCATCCCGGCGAAGAGCGGCGCGGCGATGCTCGTCCCCTCGAGCGGGGTGACCACGGCCCCGCTGTCGTTGACCTCGGTGAGCGCGAGCGTGTCGTTCGCCGCGAAGGCGACGTCCGGACCGGCCCGGGCGAGCGCCGTGAGTCCCTGGACCCCCTCGGCCGCGGCGACCGCCGGCTGGGCGGCGGAGTCGTACTGCCAGGAGGGCTCGGAGTAGTTCACCGCGCCGCCGCCCTCGCTCCCCGTGATGTTCCCGGTCCCGCCGAGCGTGTCGTACCAGACCGATTGGGCGGTGATCGTCCCGACCGAGGGGTCGTAGGCGAGCGGCGGGTCCGCCTGGAAATCGAAGCTGCCCGTCGCCGCGCCCGAGCTCGTCACGCTCGCGCCGCCGACGGAGATCGTGCCGGCGCCGTCGAAGGCGGCGTCGGCCGGCCAACCGGGGCCGTTGCCGAGGTAGGCGCTCGTCGCCTGCGCGGAGGCGTCCCCGGAGTCCCCGCTCGACGCGACGACGGTGACGCCGAGGGCCGCCGCGTGCGCGAGCTCCTCGTTCCAGAACGTGTCGTTGAGGCCCTCCATGCCGAAGGAGGCGCTCACCGCGGCGAGGCGCCGCGGTGAGTCGTTCGAGGAGAGCGCCTGCGAGAGGGCGTTCGCGAAGTCGTCGGCGAGGGCGCCGTCGGTCACCCCGGACCCGCTGTACTGGACGCTCGCGGGGATGTAGTAGTTCTGGAGCTCGGCCCCCGGGGCGAGGCTGCCCGCCATCTCGAGGTCGAGCTCGTTCTCGACGACGTCGTCGCTGTCGTCCGAGAGCTTGCCGGCGGGACCGGCGGCGGGGGGGGTCACACCGGTCACCGTCACGGGGATCCCGATCAGCGCGGAGGGTGGGGGAAGCCCGGAGCCGTTCAGCGTCGCGTTGAAGTAGGCGTCGACGACGGCGGGGTCCCAGGGCGGAAGGTTCGTTCCCGCCGACTCGTTGTACCCGCTCTCGAGGATCGTCGCCACGACCTCGCCGCCCGCGTACGTCGCGTTCGTCACGGAGGAGGGTGACCCCGGCAGCAGCGGACCTTCGTCGTAGAGTCGGAGGTAGTCGGAGCCCACGAACCACTGGGTGCCCGTCTCGACGCCGCTCCCGTTGAGGAAGAACGGCGTCGCGGGTCCCGCCGCCGGCCCCCGGATCCGGGCGGGCGGCGCCCGGGGCGCGAGCGGGCCCGTGAGACCGGACACGCCCGCGACCATCTCGGAGAGCCCGGCGGGCAATCGGGGGCTCGCGAGCGCCACGCGGACCGTCTCGCCTCCCGGGCCGCGGAGGAGGCCGAGCTCCGTCCCGAACGCCTCCGCCACCCGGTCCTCAGGGAGCGCGAAGGAGACCGCCTCCCGATCGGGGGCGACCATCACGTCCGTGGCCCCCGCCGCCCGGAAGTAGGTCGAGACGGTGGTCGCGTTCGCGACCGGGGGGGCGAACCTCGCCAGGAACTCGGCCTCGGTGAGGTAGCGCCCGAACTCGCCCGATCCCGGCGTGACGAGAGCGCGATCGAACAGGGCGAGCCCGGCGGCGTCGCGGGGTTCGAGCGTGACCGTGAGGGCGAGGTCGCTCCCCCCGGCGAGCGGGGTCGCCCCGGTCGCGTCGGGACGGAGGAGAAGGCCGCTCCACCAGGCCGGCGCGTCGGCACCGGCCAGAGGCCCGGACGGCCCGGGTACGGGAACGGCCGGGAGGGCGGCGAGGAGGGCCACGGCGACCGCGATCGCCCGGCCCCGTCGGAAAGGGGGACGCACGCCCCCTCCAGCGTGGGGGGCGGATAAGGCTCTTCGAAGCTCGAGGAACGCTTTTCTCGGCGCGAACCCGTGCGCCCGAACGTGGGGGCGGAGACGGCCGGCTCCTCCGAGTGCATCTTCTGCGACATCGTCGAGCGCCGGGCGCCCTCCTACGGGTTCTACGAGGACGAGGAGGCGGTCGCCTTCCTCGACCTCTTCCCGTACACGCGCGGCCACCTGCTCGTCGTCCCCAAGCGGCACGTCGACCGGCTCACCGATCTACCGGAGGAGGAGTACGCCGACTTCCTCCGCGCCCTCGCGACGGTCTGTCGCCGGGTGGAGAGGCTCTCCCCGCACTACAACGTCGCGATGAACCAGGGCACGAAGGCCGGCCAGATCGTCTTCCACCTGC
>JASHUV010000139.1 GCA_030039825.1 Thermoplasmata archaeon | reverse complement strand
AACATCTTGGCGCCGTCGAGCCGGTACCCGTCGCCCTCCGGCGTGTACCGGCAGGTGATCGAGGCGGCGTCGGATCCGGCGCTCGGCTCGGTCAGGGCGAACGCGCCGAGCCATCGCCCCTCCGCGAGGGGGCGGAGGTAGCGATCCTTCTGCGCCTCGCTCCCGAACCGGGCGATCGGCCGCGCGCAGACCGAGAGGTGGACCGAGACGAGCGTCGCCACCGCCGCGCTCCCGCGCGAGAGCTCCTCGATGACCGCGGAGCTCTCCGGTGCCCCTCCCCCGCGACCGCCGTACCCTTCCGGCAGGCCGATCCCGAGGAATCCCTCGGCCGCGAGCCGGGCGACGATGCCGGGGGGATTGCGGTCCCCCCGGTCGATCGCCGCCGCGTTCGGGAGGAGCTCGATCTCGGCGAAGCGACGGGCGCGGGCCCGCCACCCCGCTTCCGACGACGCCTTCCCCTCGAGCATCGCCCCGTCCCGAGCGGTCGGAGAGGTTAAGCCGTACGCCCGCCGCTCCGCCCTCGGGGGAGTCGTGGAGGAGAGCGGCCCCGGCGTCCTGAAGGACCGCTTCACCGCGCTCGACACCCTCGCGCTCTGCCGCGAGCTCCGGGGGCTCGCGGGATCGAGGGTCGACAAGGTCTTCGACCGCGAGGGAGGGTGGACGATCGTCCTCCGCGCCGCGGGCGAGGGCCGACGCGAGCTCGCCGTGGTGCCGGGGCGGTACGCCTACCTCTCCGACCGGAGCGAGCCGTCCGAGGGCCTCACCCCCCTCGCGAAGGACCTGAGGCGCCTCCTCACCGGTGGGCGCCTAAAGCCGCCGGCCGATCCCGGCGGCGAGCGCTACCTCGAGCTCGAGTTCCTCGCCGCGGCCGCGGATCCACCGTTCCTCCTGGCCGTCGAGCTGTTCGGAAAGGGGAACCTCCTCGTCGCCCGCGCGGGGAGGATCCTCGCTGTCCAGCACACGAAGACCTGGTCGAAGCGCGCCGTCCGGATCGGAGCGGAGTACGCCCGTCCCCCCGCCCGCGCGGATCCCTGGAAGAGCTCGGCGGCCGAGATCGAGGCGGTGCTCGTCGCCTCCCGGACGGACCGAGCCACGACGCTCGCGGCCCGGCTCGCCTTCGGCGGGCCGGTGGCCGAGGAGCTGCTGACGCGCGCCGCGCTCGCCGGATCCGTGAGCGCACCGACCGACGCCCCCGAGGCGGCGAGGGGCCTCGCGGCGGCCGTCGGAGAGCTCTTTCGCGAGGTCGGCGAGGCGCCGAAGGGCTACCTGTACCGCCGCGGTGAGCTCCCGATCGACGTCGAGCCGGTCCCCTCGCACCGATTGCGCGGGAGCCCCGGCGTCACCGAGCAGGAGTTCCCCGCGTTCTCCGAGGCGGCCCGGATCTACTTCGAGGCCCTCCCCAAGGGCGAGGCCGTCCTTCCCCCGGCCGTCCGCGCCGGCGAGGAGGCCCGCCGGGAGCTCGAGCGGCAGAGGGCTCGCCAGGAGGTCGCCATCCGCGAGCTCGCGGCCGAGGCGGAGGAGCGGCGCCGGGACGCCGACGCGCTCCTCCAGAACTTCGGGGAGGCCGAGTCCGCGCGCGGGCGACGGACCGGCGATCCCGAGGGTCCCCGGATCACTGAGATCGAGGTGTCCGGCCGTCGCATCCTCGTCCGTCTCGACGCCCCGCTGCGGGTCTCCGCGCAAGCTCTCTACGAGGAGGCCCGCAAGCTCCGACTGAAGCTCGAGGGCGCCCGGGCCGCCCTGGCCGAGAGCGACCGACGGATCGCCGAGGGCGCCGTCGCGAGCGCTCGTCGCGCCGACGACCTGCCGCGTCCGGCTCCGTCCCGACGACACTGGTTCGAGAGGCACCGGTGGTTCCTCTCCTCCGAGGGGGCGATCGTGATCGGTGGCCGCGACGCCGCGTCGAACGATCTCATCGTCCGTCGGTACCTGAAGCCGGAGGACCGCTACGTCCACGCCGACATCCACGGGGCGCCGAGCGTCATCGTGAAGCACCCCGCGCCGGGATCCCCTCCCCTCTCCGACGCCACGATGGAGGAGGCCGGACAGTGGGGCGTCGCGTTCTCCCGCGCCTGGCGGGCCGGGCTCGCGAGCGCCTCCGCGTTCTGGGTGGAGGCCGACCAGGTCTCGAAGGCCGGGGCGAGCGGCGAGTTCGTCGCCCGCGGCGCGTGGGTCATCCATGGGACGAAGCACCTCATGAAGGACCTCGCGACGGAGCTCGCCATCGGAACGGTGAGATACGAGGGTGCGGAGACCTGGATGGTCGCTCCGCCCCGGGCGTTCGCCCGCTCGGGTCAGGCCCGCTTCCTCCTGGGACCGGGCGAGGAGCGGGAACGGGCCGAGCGCGAGAGCGCGCTCGCGAAGGAGCTCGGGCTCTCGCGCGCCCGGCTCCAGCCTCTGCTCCCCTCCGGCGGCCTCACGTTCCGCCGGGCGTAGATCCTCGCCACCTCGGGAGCGGCGAACCGGTCGCCCGGGACCTTCCAGGTCGCCCCGCGGGCGCGAAGCCCGACGATCCGGAGAGTGTCCCCGTCGAGCTCGAACGACCCGCCGACCGCGAGCTCGGTCCCGTCCGGCGGGGTCCAACGGACCGATCGGGTCCGCCGACCCTCGAGCACCGAGACGGGCAGCGTCCCGGCGCGCGCGGGTGCGAGCCAGACCGTCCCCGTCTCCTCCGGCCGGGCGGAGCTGACCCGGGTCCCGTCCGAACGGTCGATCCGGACGACGCGCCACGCGGATCCGTCCGGCGACGGGCGCTCCTCCCCGACGGCGATCCGCTCGGAGGCGGGGAGGGGCCAGCGCTCCGGCCGTGACCGGCCCCCGTCCGAGAGCACGACGGCGACGTCGCGACGCGCGGGACCTTCCCAGAGGAACGGTCGGGTGAGGTGGCAGACCCGGCAGCGGGCGAGCCCCTCGGCGCGGCCCGCGCCCGCGCTCCCGCCCTTCGCCGGGCTCCACCGGAGGACGCGGTGTTCGGTCGGCCCGGCGCACGTCTCGCAGAAGAGCGTGACGGCATGGATCGCCGACGTCGAGGGTCGCGGGGGCTTCGGCATCGGGTCGCCACGGGGCCGGGGCGCCAAAACGGTTGGGGGGCGGACGCCCCGCGTCCGCGGCCGGATGGGGCTGCCCGAATTTGAATCGGGGTCTCGGGCTCCCAAAGCCCGAAGGATGGACCAGTGAAGCGGGCCGGCCCGAGAGCCGGTCCGAATCTACCCCACAGCCCCGCCCGGGGGCGCTAGACGACCTCCACCTCTCGCAGCGTCCGCCCGATCCGGCACTCGGCGAGCTCGGGCCGGACCCCCGTGATCCGGAAGCGCTGCTTCGAGGGGAGCGACGGTCCGGCGCAGATCGACCAGTTCGGGCAGTCGAGCCGGGAGCAGGCGTACCGTCCGAGCTCCACGGAGCTCCCCACGATCGCCCCGCGGGCGTCGACGACCGCGCTTCGCGGGACGCTCACGACCTCGACGACGTTCGCGCTCGTCTCCTGGAGGGCGCAGGGGTGCTCCACGGGTCGGACCTTCTCGACGCGATAGCGGCGTCCGGGGTCGAGGGTGAGGCAGGCGTGCCGGTACGGGCAGGTCCGGCAGACCGAGGCCGCTCCCTGGTAGACGAACTCGAATCCGGGACGGGCCTGCGCTTTCGCGATCAACGTGATCTCCGCCATGGTTCACCCGATGACCCCGGTCACGCTGGCGAGGCGCTCGGCGGCCTCCCGGGTGAGGCCGTTGTCGCCGAGGATCGTGTACCGCTCCGGGCGCATCCGGTGGGCCTGGACGAGCGCCTCGATGACCTCCTCCGGGCGGACGCCGAGCTCCCGCGCGCTCACCGGGGCGCCGATGACGTGCAGGGCGTTCTTGATCCGCTTCCAGTCGCCGCCGTGAAGGTACATCATCATGATCGCCCCGACCCCGCACTGTTCACCGTGGAGGCTCGGCCTCTCGGCGGTCCGATCGAGCGCGTGGCTGAAGAGATGCTCGCTCCCGGAGCAGGGTCGCGACGACCCCGCGACGCTCATCGCGATGCCGGCCATGATCATCGGCCGGATCGCGATCCAGACCGACTCCTCGAGGTTCGGCTTGATGAGGGCGGCGTGATCGACGATCTCCTGGGCCGTGTACTCGGCGAGCGTCGCCGCGGTGCTCGAGAACTCCTCGTTCCGCAGCCGCGTCGCGAGCCGCCAATCGAGCACGGCCGTGACGTTCGAGATGACGTCGGCGCATCCGCTCGCCAGGAGGCGGAACGGGGCCTGGACGATGATCGACGTGTCGGCGATGACCGCCATCGGGACGACCGCGCTGATGCTCGCGACGGAGGCCGGATCGTGGAGCGACGCCCTCGGGCTCGAGATGCCGTCGTGCGCCGCCGAGGTCGGGACGCTGACCCACGGCACCCCGAGGTCGCGGGCGGCGACCTTCGTGACGTCGATCTTGCTGCCGCCGCCCACGGCGACCAGGAAGCGGGCCCCGGCGGCCGTGGCGCGCGCGGCGACCCTCGCCACTTCCGGGAGCGTCGCCTCGTGCGCGACGATCTCCTCGATGGTGAACCCCGCGTCCCGGAGCGCTCCGATGGCCCTCTGTCCGGCGAGGGTCGTGGTCCTCGGCCCGGTGATCACGGCCCCCCGCTCGGGAAAATCGAACTGCCGGCAGGACCGGCCGAGCTCGCCGAGCACCCCATGACCGGCGAGGACGCTCCGGGGGAACGCCATCGAGCGGGACTTCCCGAACGGGGAGCCGAGACCGGCGGTCGATTCCCGACCCGTGCTTCCGCCGGTCGCCATCGACGAGGGTCGGGACGGGACACCGATATTTAGGGCTCGGGTCCCGCGGCGGGGGCCCCGCCCCCCGTCACCGGCCCGGAACGTCCCCCCAGAGGGCCTTGTGCTCCTGGATCATCACGCGGACATCGAGACGGTCGGCCAGCACCCAGTCGGCGAGCCGACCGGCGTCCGTCCCGTAGACCGGCTGGAGGACCACCTGGGGAAGGGAACGCCTCCGGATCGCCCGTCGGGCATAGAGATAGTCCTCGCGGTCGTTGATCACGAACTTCACGACGTCGTGCGGACGGAGGAGGTCGAGGTTCGCCCAGCGGTTGTGGGCCTCCATCCCCGAGTTCGGGCACTTCACATCGAGGCTGACCGTCACGCCGTCGATCCCGAGGATCGGGGCGATGTCGAGGGACCCCCCCGTCTCGACGACGGTCCGCATCCCGCGCTCCGCGAGGGCGCGCAGGAGCGCCGGGGCCTCCCGCTGGAGGAGCGGCTCCCCCCCCGTGAGACAGGCGTAGCTCGTCCGGTGGCGTTCGACGGCGCGGACGACGTCGGCCACGGAGCGTTCTCGGCCGGGGCCGAAGGAGTAGGTGGTGTCGCACCAGACGCATCGGAGGTTGCACCGGGCGGTCCGGACGAACGACGTTCGAAGGCCCGTGAACGGTCCCTCGCCCTGGACCGAGTGGAAGATCTCGATGATCCGCACGACCGGCGCAGCGGCGGTACGGCAGATACGGGTTTGCCCGCCCCCGGGGTCCGGGGCCGGCGCCGCCCGTCGGTGCGTCGGGCGCGAATTCGGCCGCCGGTTCAAATAGCGCACGCCGTTCGGCCGGCCCGATGGAGCGCACCCGGGAGGCCCACTGGCAGGCCGCCTGGGAGCGTGCCGGCCTCGGTCACGCGCGACCGGACCCGGACCGGGAGAAGTTCTTCGCGATCGTGGCCTATCCGGGCGCGAGCGGCTTCCTGCACGTCGGCCACCTGCGCGGCCTCGCCTACGCCGATATCCTCCACCGGTACCACCGGATGGAGGGGCGCGCGGTCTACTTCCCCACCGGGACCCACCTGAGCGGCCTGCCCGCCGTCACCTTCGCGCAGAAGGTCCGGGAACGGGACCCCGGGATCCTCCGGCAGCTCGAGGAGCACGGCGTGGCCCGCGAGGACTGGGAGCGGCTCGAGGACCCGGAATCCGCGGGCCGATTCCTCGGCGAGCGCTACCTCGAGGCGTTCCGGGAGTTCGGCCTCCTCGTCGACCGACGCTCCTACGTCACGACGGTCGACGACGATTACCGGGCGTTCATCCGGTGGCAGTTCCGGCGGCTCGAGCTCGCCGGCGTCCTCGGACAGGCCCCCCACTACGCCGCGGTCTGCCCGGTCTGCGGACCGGTCTCCGTCGACCCGTCCGAGACGGACCTCTCCCGCGGCGGGAGCGCCGAGTGGGTCCTCTACCAGACCGTTCCGTTCCCCCTCGCTGACGGGCGCACCCTGCTCGCCGCGACGTTGCGTCCCGAGACGCTCTTCGGGGCGACGAACCTCTGGGTCGCTCCGGAGGGACGGCTCGCGACCTGGCACCTCGGGGAGCACCGCTTCCTCGTGAGCCCGGAGGGGGGTCGCCGGTTGCTCGAGCAGATCGGCGGGCACCTCGGGGCGGAGATCCCCGTGGGAGAGGTCGTTGGGAGCATCGTCACGGTCCCGCTCACCGGCCGGAAGGTCCGGGTGCTCCCGAGCCGCCTCGTCGACCCCCGTCGGGGCACGGGGGTCGTCATGAGCGTCCCGGCCCACGCTCCGGTCGACTGGATCGCGGTCGGGTCGCTGCCAGCCTCGGACCGCCACCACCTGCCACCGATCGAACCGATCCTCACCGTCGACGCGTCGGCGCTCTCGCCGTCGGAGCGCCAGCTCCTCGAGGGAGAGGGCGTGCCGGCGGCGCGCGCCGCCCGCGCCACCGGAGCGGCGAGCCTCGACGACCTCGATGCCCTCGCGACGGCGACCGAACGACTCTACCGGGTCGAGCTCCTGCGCGGCCGGATGCTTCCGGCCTTCCTCGACGGGCGACCGGTCGCGGAGGCCCGGGCCGAGGCGACGAAGGTCCTGGCGGCGTCCGGGACGGCGCCGCCGGTCCAGGAGTTCTCCGAGCCGGTCGTCTGCCGGAACGGGCACGAGGTCGTCATCCGCCGCGTTCCCGATCAGTGGTTCATCCGGTACGGGGACGCGGCGTGGAAGGCCCGGACCCTCGACCTCCTCGCCCGGCTCTCGGTGCGACCCGACGACTACGCGAGAGAGCTCCCCGGCATCATCGACTGGCTCGGGGACCGTCCGTGCACGCGGCGCGGCCGCTGGCTGGGGACGCCGTTCCCCAAGGACGAGAGCTGGGTGATCGAGCCCATCGCGGACTCCACGCTCTATCCGGCGTACTACCCGCTACGCCCGTTCGTCGCCTCGGGCGAGGTCCCCGTCGAGGGCCTCACCGATGCGTTCTTCGATTTCGTCCTCCTCGGCAACGGACCCGGCGAGCCGTCCGTCCCTCGCGCCCTCCAGGAGCGGATCCGGGAGACGTTCCGGTACTGGTACCCCCTCGACCTCAACATCGCCGGCAAGGAGCACAAGCGGGTCCACTTCCCCGTCTTCCTCGCGACCCACGCCCTCCTGCTTCCCCCCGCGCTCCAGCCGAAGGGGCTCTTCGTCCACGGATGGCTCACGGGGCCGCTCGGATCGAAGATCTCGAAGAAGGAGATCGGCGCGAAGGGCGGGCTCATCCCGCCGCTCCGCGAGGCGTTCGAGCGATGGGGGGCGGACGCGCTGCGCTTGTTCTATGCGACGTCCGCGCTGCCCGGCCAGGACGTCGAGTGGGACCCGGCGATCGTGGAGATCGTGGCCCAACGCCTCGACGAGGTCGAGCGGACGGTCCGGACCACGCTCGCCGACGGCCTCGGGGGACCCCCGGAGCTCGAACGGTGGCTGTCGAGCCGCGTCCACGAGGCGATCGTCGCCTACCGGGACGCGATCCGGGGCGGACGGATCCGCGACGCCGCCGAGATCGTGCTCGCCACGTTCCCGGCGATCGTTCGCCGCTTCGCCTCCCGCGGCGGGGCGCCGGGGCCCCTCCTCGTTCGATGCGGGCGCGCGTGGATCGCCCTCCTGAGCCCGTTCGCGCCGCACGCCGCCGAGGAGCTCGGCGACGGCCGGTTCGCCGGCCTCGTCGCCGCCTCCCGTCTTCCGGACGCGGCGGAGTTCGAACGGCACCCGGCCGACCTCCTCGCCGAGGAGTACCTAGATCGGGTCGAGGAGGATTTGCGCAGCGTCCTCAAGCCGGCGCTCGCTCGGGGCGCCGCCCCGAGCGACCTCGTCCTCTTCGTGGCCGCGCCCTGGAAGACGACGGTGGAGAGCTGGCTGCGCGAACCGGCGGCCGAGGGCGCCGGCCCGCCGTCGGTGCGGGAGATCATGGAGCGAGCGGCCCAGCACCCGGAGCTCACGGCCCGGCGCGCCGAGATCCCCGCGTACGTCGCCCGGGTCGGCAAGGGCGTCCGCGGCGAACCGGCCCCCGCGGCCCCCCCCGATGAGCT
>JASHUV010000138.1 GCA_030039825.1 Thermoplasmata archaeon | reverse complement strand
CCGACCCCGAGGGAGCCCGACGCCGCCACGGCGGTGGCGACGTGCGCCCCCGGACGGATGGCGAGGTCGATCGCCGAGGGTGCGGCCTCGCCGGCGGCGAAGGCGAACCCGGCCCAGCTCGCGGTGGTGCCGTCGAAGAGGTCGGACGCGGCGAAGTTCATGAAGAGCCCGTCGCCGAAGCCGAACGGCCCGAGGTAGCCGAGGACGACCGCCGTGACGTTCGCCCCGTTCGCGAGGGTGACGTTCCCGAGGTCGCGCCCGCGCACCGTCTCGGTGCCCTGGTGGCTCACGTTCACGTTCGCGCTCCCCGACTGGGCGCTCGTCACGCCCCGAAGGTCGTCGGAGTGATTGAACGCGTCGGAGAAGCCGCCGGAGGCCGTGAAGGCGCTCGAGGCGTTCCAGGTGTCGCCCGCGGAGACGTTCCAGGGGACGAGGCCGAGGGCCGGAGAGAATGCCACGTTGACCTCAGAGTGCCGCAAGGCCGTCAGCATCCCGCTCGCGCCGGTCCTCGTCCCGCGGGTGATGGCGTAGGACTCGTTGAGCCCGGCCTGCCCGATCGACGTCGCGTTGGCGACGCCGAGCGCCGGCACCATCGTCGCGTTGAGGAGGCTCCCGCCGACGTGCAGGTCGACCGAGGCGGTCGTCGTCAGGTTGACGAACGCCGTGGTCTCCTGGTAGGCCGTCAGCGAAAGGTTCGCGGTCGCGTTCGGGGCGCTGCAGTTCGGCCGGCAGTACTCGACGTAGTAGCTGACGCCGATCGTCCGGACGCCCTCGATCTCCCGGGTCGTGGCGCTCGTGTTGGTCGCGCTGACCACGACCTCCCATCCGAAGAACGCCTTGGCGTCGTAGGTGCCGCCGAGGAACGTCGCGCTCGCGTTGTCCCACTTCTCCGTCCCGTACGCCCACTGGCCCGGGGTCCCGGCGCTCGCCGGGGTCACGGGGCTCGCGCCGACCGCCGGCAGGACCGCCGGCACCATCAGCGCGGCCAGGAGCGCCATGCTCGCCGCTGCCGCCCACCGTCGCCAGTTCGCCGACATCGTTCTTCGTCGCCTCCTTGCGCGGAGCCCTCTCCGCGGAGGATTCGAGCCGAAAAATCGCATATCAACCGTCGTCCCGAGCGACGGGGGCCGGGCGGGACGGCGTGCTAGGGCCTCTCCGGGGGGGACCCGGGCCATCGGAAGCGCGAGCGCCCGGCGAGCGCCCGGGATTCGGGGTAACCGGCCTCCGCGTGCCGGACGACGCCGATGCCCGGGTCGTTGTTCAGCACCCGCCCGACCGCACGTTCGGCACGCTCCGTCCCGTCCGCGACGAGCACGAATCCGGCGTGGATCGAGTTACCGATGCCCACCCCCCCGCCGTGATGGACCGCGACCCAGCTCGCGCCGCTCGCGACGTTGAGCAGGGCGTTGAGGATCGGCCAGTCGGCGATCGCGTCCGAGCCGTCGCGCATCGCCTCCGTCTCGCGGTACGGGCTCGCCACGCTCCCCGAGTCGTGATGATCGCGGCCGATGGCGATCGGAGCGGAGAGCTCCCCGTCCTTGACCATCGCGTTCACGAGGTGCCCGAAACGCTCCCGCTGGCCGTATCCCATGTAGGCGATCCGAGCGGGCAGCCCCTGGAAGCGGACCCGCTCCGACGCGAGACGGATCCACCGGACGAGCGCGGGGTCGTCGGCGAACTCGGTGACGACGCGCGCGTCGATCCTCCGGATGTCCTCGGCTTCGCCGCTCAGCGCGACCCACCGGAAGGGCCCGCTCCCGACGGCGAAGAGCGGGCGGATGTAGCGGGGGACGTATCCCGGGATCTCGAAGGCGCGCGCCTCGCCCGCGGCCTTCGCCTGGGCCCGGAAATTGTTCCCGTACTCGAACGCGCTCGCGCCCCGCGCGCGCAGCGCGAGGATCGCCGCGGCCTCCTCCCGGAGGGAGCGACGGACCCGCTCGAGGTAGGCCGATCGGTCCTCCGTCCGCTCTCGGGCGGCGCTCTCCGGGGTGCTCCCGATCGGGATGTACCCGGTCTCGAGGTCGTGGGCCGCGGTCTGGTCGGAGAGGATGTCCGGGACCATCCCACGGGCCACGATCCCCGGGTAGACCTCGGCGGCGTTCGCGACGAGCCCCACCGAGAGCGCCTTCCCCGCGGCGGCGGCCTCCCGGATCCGGGCCAACGCGCTCGTGAGGTCCGGCGCCTCTTCCATCAGGTACTCGAGGCGCAGTCGGCGGGTGACGGCCCGGGGATCGACGTCGACGACGAGGGCGCATCCGCCGAGCATGGTCGCGGCGAGGGGCTGGGCGCCGCCCATCTCCCCGAGCCCCGAGGAGAGCATCCAGCGCCCGGCGAGCGATTCGGCGTGGAACTCCCTCCTCGCGAGGGCCCGGAGGGTCTCGTAGGTCCCCTCGAGGATCCCCTGCGTCCCGATGTAGATCCAGCTCCCCGCCGTCATCTGGCCGTACATCGTGAGACCGCGCGCCTCGAGGTCCCAGAAGATCTCGTCCGTCGCCCACCGCGGGACGAGCAGGGCGTTCGCGATCAGGACCCGGGGCGCCTCGGGGTGCGTCGGGAAGACGCCGACGGGCTTCCCCGATTGGACGAGGAGCGTCTCGTCGTCCCCGAGCCGCTCGAGCTCCGCGAGGATCCCATCGAACGCCTCCCAGCTGCGCGCGGCCTTTCCGCGACCTCCATAGACGATGAGGTGCTCCGGGTCGCGGCCGACATCGGGGTCGAGGTTGTTCAAGAGGAGACGGAGGGCCGCTTCCTGCGGCCACCCGCGACAGTGAAGCTCCGGTCCGTGGGGGGC
>JASHUV010000137.1 GCA_030039825.1 Thermoplasmata archaeon | reverse complement strand
CGTCGCGGAGGAGCTTCGCGCGCGGACCCGCGCCCTCCTCGAGGCCCGCCGGGCGACGCCGGCGACGCTCGCGAGCGTCCACCAGGGCCTCGCGACGCCCTACGCGAGCTACCTCCGACGGCAGGAGCGGGCGGCCGGGGAGCTCGGGATCCGGTTCCGTCCGGAGGTCCTCCCGCCGGGCACCGACGCCGCGGCCCTGCGGGCGACCGTCGCCCGGCTCGACGCCGACCCGACGGTCGACGGGGTGATCGTGGAGCACCCTCTTCCCCGCCCGCTCGACTTCTTCGGCGCGGTCGCCGCCCTCCGGCCACCGAAGGACGTCGATGGCGTCACGGTCGAGAGCCTCGGGCGGCTCGTCGCGGACCGCCCGGTCCACGTTCCGGCCGTCGCCCGGGCGGCGAGGGAGATCCTCCGCCACTACGGGATCCCGATCGACGGGCGGCGCGTCGCGGTCATCGGGCGATCGGAGTCCGTCGGCCTCCCGCTCGCCCTGATGCTCGTCGCCCGCTCGGACGGGGGCAACGCCACCGTCACGGTCGCCCACCGCCGCACGGCGGACCTCCGGGGGGCCCTCGAGGACGCCGAGGTCCTCTTCGCGTGCGCCGGCCGTCCGGGTCTCCTCGACCGCACGACGGTCCCGAACGGCGCCACGGTCGTCGACGTGGGCCTCAGCGCCGTCCCGGATCCGGCCGTCGCGGGGGGGGTTCGGATCGTCGGCGACGCCGCCCCGGACCTCGAGGGCTGGGCGGGCGCGCTCACGCCCGTCCCCGGCGGCGTCGGGCCGGTCTGCGTCGCCGCGCTGATGCTCGCCGTCGCCGAGGCCCACGCCGCCCGGAGCTCCCCATGAGCCGCCGGAGGCTCCCGGCGGCCCCGACGACGGCGGTCCGCCTCGCGCCGCTCCACTGCCGCGACTGCCCGATGTGGTACGGTGCCGAGGACAGCGGGTGGGGCCCGTGCTCGATCAAGCACCGGCGGGGCGACGAGCGCTACCTCACCTTCGGGGGGCACGAGTGCGACGAGGGCTACGAGCCCGTCGCCCGGCTCCCCGAGCGCGCGGCGCGGTTCAAGGGGGTCCGCTCGACCTCGAGGGCGTCGGCGGTCGGATACTCCTCGACGAGGAAGGCCGGCCAGTCGAGACCCCGCGCGATGCGGCGCAGGCGCGCCGGCGCGAGCTCGAGACGCCGCCGTCCGGCGTCGAAGCGGTAGTCGCGGTCGGTGAGGCCGATCCGGCCCGCGAGGGCCGCGCCCACCGAGCCCGGGTCCGGGGCGCTCGAGAGGTCGACGATCCCGAGCTCGAGCGTGCCGTCCCCGGTCGCCCGGGCGTACGGCGGGGCGGTCCGGGCGAGGCGCCGCTCGAGGCGCTTGCGCAGCTGGACGCCGTCCTTGAACCCGGAGGAACAGTAGTGCACCGGCAGCCGTCCGCGCGTCTCCCTCACGACCCGCTCCGCGATCTCGCGGCTCCCGTCGACCCCCCAGCCTCCCCTCGGGGTGAGCTTGAAGCCGCGCTCGTGGAGATGGTCCTCGTTCGTCTCGGAGAACTCGAGCTCGTTCAGGTTGACGAAGTCGACCCCGATCCCCTCGAGCGACGTCAGGAGGCGGCGGAGCTCCTTCTCCTTGCCGGGGAGCACGGGGATCTCCACGCCCCGGCGGAGACCCCAGTCGGGCGCGGCCTCGAGGACCGCGCGGTACGCCCCGCCGTCGGCGGCGAGCGGGCCCCACAGGTAGTGGGGGATGTGGAGCCGGAACTCGTCGAGCCCCGCCTCCCCGAGCCGGCGGAGCTTCTCGGGGTTCGGCTCGTGCGTGTAGAGGTGGATGTTGTGGCCGCTCCCGAACTCGCCCTTGAGGAGCTCGACATAGTGGAGGGTGCGGTCGAAGACGCCGAGGGGATCGCCGCCGGTGATCCCGGTGCCCTCCGCGCCCATCGCCCGGGCCTCGTCGAGCACGTCCGCGTCGGAGCGAACGACGCGCTCGTTCGCGTAGGTCACGTCGATCTGGTTCCGTCGCTCGGAGACCGGGCAGTAGAAGCAGCGGAACCGGCAGAGGCCGGTGACGAACAGGACCATCTTCGCCCCCTCGGCGCATTGGGCGCAGGCCGGTGAGAGCGGGCCCCGGTAGGAGGAGGCCATCGGGAGGAGCCTCAGCGGCGGGGCGACCATGCTCCCTCGACGCACGACCGACCGATATAGGGTTGGCGAAAGGGTCCCCGGCACGTGGTGGCGCGCGGGCCACCGGGAGGGCTCAGGTTCAAATCCCCCACCTGTCTCCCCGCGCCCGCACGGGGTCGACCTCGATGGAGATGCAACCGGGCCAGATGGCGTACGACCGCGCGAGCACCGTCTTCTCACCCGACGGCCGGCTCTTCCAGGTCGAGTACGCCCTCCAGGCGATCCAGATGGGCGGGACGGCCGTCGCCGTCACCTACGACACGGGGATCGTCTTCGTCGCCTACCGGAACCTGCCGGTCAGCTCGCTCGCGGAGTCGGGCTCCATCGAGAAGAGCTTCGCGATCGACCCGGGCCTCGGCTGCGTCACGGCCGGCCTCATCGCCGATTCGCGCGTCCTCGTCGAGTTCCTGCGGCTCGAGGCGCAGCGGCACCGGCTGACCTTCGGGGAGGCCGCGCCGTACACGATCCTCGGGCATTCCCTCGGCACGCACCTCCAGCAGTTCACGCAGTTCGGCGGCACGCGCCCCTTCGCGGTCTCCCTCCTCCTCGGCGGCTTCTCCTCCGACAACCTCCCCGGGCTCATCGAGCTCGATCCGAGCGGCGCCACCATCGGCTGGAAGGCCTACGCCATCGGGCGGAACCGGCGGGCCGTCGCCGACTTCCTCGAGGAGAAGATCCCCGCCTCTCGGTCGGAGGACGTCGCCTTCAAGCTCGCCGTCCAGGCCGTCGCCGAGGGCTCCCCGACGCCGTTCCCGGCCGAGGCGCTCGACGCCGCCATCCTCGAACCCGGGAAGGACCTCCGGAGGCTCCCGACCGCCGAGGTCGCCCGCCGCGTCGCGGGCCTGCTGTTCATCGGCCCGAGCGACCGCTCGAAGAACGCGCCGAAGTAGTCGCCGCCGGTCCCCCGGCCCCCGCCTCCCGGGCGTCGTCGCGCAGGCGCATCCGCCGCCGCGTGCGGTGGTAGGTCACCGCGAAGCGGTGAGCCTCGTCGCGCACGGCCCGGAGGAGCAGCATCGCCGGCAGGTTCGGGTTCGGGCGTATCGGCTCCGCCTCGTCGGGCCGGTGGACCTCCTCGAGGCGCTTCGCGAGGCCGATCGTCGGCACGCGCTCCTCGAGCCCGAGCCCCCGGAGCGCCTCGAGAGCGGCGCCGAGCTGGCCCCGTCCCCCGTCGATCAGGAGGAGGTCGGGGAGCGGCTCCGCCTCCTCGAGGAGCCGGCGGAAGCGGCGATGGACGACCTCGCGCACCATCGCGAAGTCGTTCGTCCCCTCGACGGTGCGGATCCGGAAGCGCCGGTACTCCGACCTCGCCGGGGCCCCGCGCCGGAAGACGACGAGCGAGCCGACGGCGTGGCTCCCCTGGAAGATCGAGATGTCGACCCCCTCGATCCGGTTCGGGATCGTGGGGAGCGCGAGGAGGGTCTGCAGGGCGGAGAGGACCGCGCGGGGGGCCGGCGTCGGCCGGACCGAATCGACGTGGGCGCGGGCGAGGCGCTCGGCGAGGTTCGCGAAGGCGGCGTAGCGGCCCGTGGGCCGGAATCGGACCTCGACCCCGCGCTCCCCCTCGAGCCAGTCGACGGTCGGGTCGATGCCGGCCGGCCGGGCGCCTTGGACGTAGAGGCGCCTCGGGCGGTCGAGCTTGTCGCCGTAGTGCTGGAGGAGGAACTGCGCGAGGAGCTCGCCGGCCTCCGGCGACTCGTCGGCGGGAAGCTCGAGGAGGTGCGGCTCGGTCCCCCGGACCTCGCCGTCCTCGACCCGAAGGAGCCCGACGGCGACCCTCAGGACCGACGGGTCCGTCGGATAGGCGAGCGCGAGGACGTCGGACCGGCCCTCCCCCGGTCCGACGACGTGCTGGGGTTCGGTGAGCGCGCGCAGCGCCGCCCCGGCGTCGCGCAGCGCCGCCGCGCGCTCGAACTCCCGTCGGCTCGCGGCGTCCTGCATCTCCGCGGCGACCGTCCGCCGCAGGTCGGTCGCGCCGCCCCGGACCGCGGCGATCGCCCGGTCGACCTGGGCCCGGTAGGCCTCGTCGGTGACGGCCCCGATGCACGGGGCCGTGCACGTCCCCATGTGGTAGTACAGGCACGCGGTCGTCGGCAACCTCACGCACTGGCGGAGCCGGAAGGTCTCGCTGAGCAGCTTCTGGAGCTCGCGCGCCTCCTGGGCGCTCGTGTAGGGACCGAAGAGGAGCGAGCCGGCGCCCCGTCGGGGGCGCCGGACGAACAGGACCCTCGGGAAGCGCTCGCCGAGCGTGACGGCGAGGTAGGGGAAGCTCCGGTCGTCCTTGAGGAGGGTGTTGTACGGCGGTTGGTACTGCTTGACGAGGCTCGCCTCCAGGAGCAGGGCCTCCCGCTCGCTCGAGGTCGGCACGAACTCGACCGAGGCGCTCCTCGCGACGATCGTCCCGTCCTTCTCGACGCGGACCTTCAGGTGGTCGAGGACGCGGCGGCGCAGATGCCGGCTCTTGCCGACGTAGACCACCTCGCCCGTCTCGGAGCGGAAGAGGTAGACGCCGACGGCGTCGGGGCCGGGGCGGAACCCCTCGCCCGTCCGGGCCGCGAGCTCGCTCGCCGGAACGAACCCCGGTAGCCGGTCC
>JASHUV010000136.1 GCA_030039825.1 Thermoplasmata archaeon | reverse complement strand
GACCGTCGACCAGGCGAACGGCTGGGTGTACGTGCCGAACTATGCGGACGCCAGCGTGAGCATCGTCAACGGCACGTCGGTGATCGCGACGCCGAAGACCGGCAGCGAGCCGTACTCCGCCGTTTGGGACTCCGGGAGCGGATGGATGTACGTCCTCAACCAGGGGTCCGGCAACGTGACGGTCCTCAACGGGACGTCGGTCGTCGGCTCGGTCAAGGCCGGCAGCGAGCCGGACTACGGGGCGTACGACCCCGCCGACGGCTACGTCTACGTTCCGAACGAGGGCGGCGCCTCGGTGACGGTCGTGAACAACACGACGGTCGTCGGGACCGTCACGGCCGGTAACTCCCCGTACAACGCGACCTACGATCCGGCCGACGGGGACGTCTACGTCGTGAACGAGGGCGCGGCGAGCGTGACCGTCATCAACGGGACGAAGGCCGTCGCCACCGTCACGGTCGGGGCCGGGCCCTGGTCGGCGACCTACGATCCGGCGGACGGATACGTCTACATCCTGAACTCCGACTCGAACTCCGTCTCGGTGGTCAACGGGACGAAGGTCGTCGGTACGGTGGCCGTCGGGTACGCGCCGCTCTACGGCGGCTACGACGGGGCGAACGGGGATGTCTACGTCGCGAACATCGATTCCGACAACGTGTCGGTCATCAACGGGACGACGATCGTCGGCTCGGTGGACGTCGGGCAGGAGCCGATCGCGGCGACCTACGACCCCGGGAGCGGAACGATGGTCATCGCCAACGACGGCGATTCCACGATCTCGATCCTCGCCGGCTTGAACAACACGGCCACGCTCGGCGGAGGCTCCGGGAGCCAGAACGGCGTCTTCGACGCGTCGAACGGAGGGGTCTACCTCCCGAACGAGTACTCCGACAACGTGAGCGTCGTCATCGGGAGCTACGTCGTCACGTTCAACGAGACCGGCCTTCCGACCGGGACGTACTGGTACGTCGACCTCTCCAACGGCGCGACGAACGCGAGCTTCGACACGACCGTCGGCTTCGCCCTCGACCAGGGCGGGTACGACTTCACGGCGGTCTCGGAGAACACGAGCTTCGCCGCCCCGTCGGGTTCCTTCGTCCTCGGCGCCGATGCGCTCACGGTCCGCGTCACGTTCACGCTCGTGGAGACGAACGTCACCTTCCTCGAGAGCGGGCTCACGGCGGGCACGATCTGGGGCGTGACGTTCGGGGGCGTCTCGTACAACTCCTCCGCCCTCTCCCCCACGGTGGTGGCCTTCGACGTCCCGAACGGCACGTACGCCTACACCCTCCACGGCGTCCCCGACTGGACGACGTCGACCTTCTCCGGCTCGGTGACGACGAACTCCACGCCGGTCGTCATCACCGTCGTCTGGACCGAGGTCACCTACCTCCTCGCCTTCGAGGAGAGCGGCCTCAAGTCCGGGACCACCTGGTGGATCAACATCTCCGGTGTCGGTTCGAAGTCGACGCAGACCGGCACGATCGCCTTCTCCGTGACGAACGGGACGTACGCCTACACCGCGGCGACCCTCGACAAGAGCTTCGCGGCGCCGGCGCGCTCCGTGACGGTCGCCGGCTCCGTCCACACCCAGGTCGTGACGTTCTCGCCGGTGACCTTCCCGGTCACGTTCAGCGAGTCTGGCCTCCCCGCGGCGGCGAACTGGTCGGTGACGATCGGGGCGCAGGCGTACTTCTCGACGAGCTCGATCATCTCCACGCCCGAAGCGAACGGGTCCTATCCCTACCTCGTCGGGACCGAGCCCGGGTGGACGACGGCAAGCTTCACCGGCACGGTCGTCGTCGACGGAGCGGCGACGACGACGAACGTCTCCTGGGGGATGGTCACCTATGCGGTCTCCTTCGAGCCGAAGGGGCTCGCGAGCGGCACCAGCTGGTCGGTGACGTTCGACGGTCGGACGAACGCGAGCGTCGACAGCGTGATCGTCTTCGGCGGCGTTCCGAACGGGACGGGATACTCCTTCACCGTCGCGAACGTCGACGGCTTCACGGTCAGCCCCACCACCGGGGCCGTCGCCGTGGACGGGGGCGCCGCCGTGAAGGTCATCACCTTCACCGCGGTCGCCGCCCCGGTCGGTCACACGAGCGCGCCGACGTTCCTCGGCCTTCCGCAGGCCGAGGGATTCGCGCTTGGAGGCGCGATCATCGCGGCGGTCGTCATCGTGGCCGTCGTCGCCCTCCTCCTGCGGCGACGGAACCCCGCCGCCTCGGAGGGTCCGGTCGTCGAGGGCGCTCCCCCCGAGGCGGAAGCGACCCCCCCGCCCGAGCCCGAGATGGCGGAGGGCCCGGCCGACGGGGAGCCCCCCTTCACCCCGTAGCGGCCCCGGCGGGGGCCGCGGCGAGGAATCCGAGGACCCTCGGCCACGCGTCCCGGGCGCTCGCCTCGTGGTAGGTCGGGCGGGTGTCGTTGAAGAAGGCGTGACGGGCTCCCGGGTAGATGTGCGAGGTGAAGCTCTTCCCGGCGGCGGCCATCGCCTCGGCGAGCTCGGGGACCGTCCCCGTGAGGCCGGGATCCTCGCTCCCGTAGAGGCCGAGCAAGCGGGCGCGGATCCTCGGCACGTCCTGGAGCGGTGGATTCTGCCCATAGAAGATGACGGCGGCGGCGAGCCCGGGATCGACCGTGGCGAGCCGCGCCGACATCGCGCCGCCGAAGCAGAAGCCGACGGAGGCGATCCGACGGGGGTCGACGTCGGGCCGGGCCCTCAGGGCGCGGGCCACGGCGAGGAGCTCCTCGGCGAAGCCGGCCTGGACCGCGGGGCTCGTGACGCGGCCGAACGCCGACAGGACCGGCCGAATCTCCTCCGGCTGGGAGGCGGCGAACGCGGCGAACCGGCTCGGGTCCCTCCGGAGCTCCGGCGGGGCCGTCGCGAACGACCTCATCGCGAGGGCGATGTTCGCCGGGGTCAGGAGCTCCCTCATCTCGACCGTGAACAGGTCCGGGGCGACGGCGACGAACCCCTCCCCGGCGAACCGCCGGGCGACGTCGCGCATGTGCTCGTCGACGCCGAAGATCTCGTGGATGACGATCACGCCCGGCTTGCGCCCCGCCGGAGCGTCCGGAACGGCCCAGTACGCGTCGATCTCCCGGCTCGGGGCCCCTACCCTCGTCGTCTCTCCGCGGACCGCCATGGATCTCCTTCCCTCGACCGGGCCGAGCGACCGGCCCACCGTCGACCCGTCAACGTGAGGTAGACATAGCCCCTCGCCCCCGGCTCCCTTGTGCTCGGACCCGACCCCCCGCCCGACCGAGATCCCCCGAGGGCCCCTCGGGGTGGGCGCGCGGCGCGGAGGCGCCCGGTGAGAGGGCACGACCCCGCCCCGGTCCGGGCGGGCTCGAACCGGCCCGGACCCGGTGTGGTCCTCGCGCTCGTCGCCCTCCTCCTCGTCGCGGGTGCGGTCGGTGCCCCGTCCCGCTCCGGACCGGCGACGCCCTCGCGGGTCTCCGGTCCGTTCGCGGCGGCAGCCGGGGGTCCCGCCTCGCCCGTCGCCCCGAGAACCGCGGCGCGCCCCCTCGCGGCGGCCGCCCTCCCGGAGACGGGATCGACGATCCTTCTCCGCGACGGCGAGGAGTTCACCGGCAACGTCGTTCCCGCGAACCCGCAGGGGCCGGCCGGCGTCGCCTACGACCCCGGTACGGACCGTTACTACGTCGCCGACTCGCTCTCGAACTCCGTCGCGGCCTTCCTCCCGAGCGGGGAGATGATCGCGTCGATCCCCGTCGGTGAGGACCCGGTCGCCGTCGCGTACGACGCCGTCTCCGGCGACGTCCTCGTCGCCGACAAGGGCTCGAACTCGGTCACGTTCATCTCGGACCAGACGGACGAGATCGTCGGGACGACGGGCGTCGGGACGGCGCCGGTCGCGCTCGTCGACGATCCCCTCGACGGCTATGTCTACGTCGCCGACGCGGGGGCCGACGCCGTCACGGTCCTCTCCGCCTCGAGCGGGCGCTCCCTCCTGAACATCCCGGTCGGCGCCGATCCGCTCGGGATCGCCTTCGCCCCGGCGGCGGACGAGGTCGCCGTCGCCAACTATGCGTCGAGCAACCTCACCTTCCTCGACGCCGCCACGGGCGCGAACGACGGGTCCGTCTTCGTGGGGCCAGGCCCCGTCGCCGTCGCGTACGACGCGTCGCCCGAGGAGTGGGCCGTCGCCGACGGCGCGTCGGGCGCCGTGTCGTTCGTCGGCCTCTCCTCGCCGAACCGGGTCCTGACCGTACCGCTCGCCGGCGACCCGGACGCGATCGTCTACGACGACCTCACCGAGCGCCTTCTCGTCGCGCAGGCCTCGAACGGCACGGTCAGCGTGATCGCGGCGAACAGCACGACGGTCCTGGGCGCGCTGCCGGTCGGGGGGTCGCCGGACGGTCTCGCCGACGACGCCGCGCTCGGGCTCGTGGCCGTCGCGAACGCCTACTCGGACAACGTGAGCGTGCTCGACGTGGCGGCGCTCTCCGTGGCCGCGACGTGGGTCAACGGCATCTTCCCCGTCGCGATCGCCGCGGACGCCTCGACCGGCGAGATCTACGTCGCGAACGCGCTCAGCCAGAACGTGAGCATCCTCTCGGCCCTTTCCGGCGCCGTGATCGGGTCGATCCCGCTCGCCGTCGGGAACCCCGAGGGCGTGACGTTGACCTCCGTCGCCCTCGATCCGACGCTCGGCCTGCTCGCCGTCGGGATCGATGACCCGCCGGGCGGAACGGTCGACCTCGTGAGCCTCTCCGGCGCCGCCCCCGTGGAGCGTCTCGCCCTGCCCGGCCCTCCCGAGGCGCTCGCGTTCGATCCCTCCCGGGGGGAGGTCGACGCCGCCGTCGACCCCGCGGGCGGCGCCGGGGTGGTCTCGATCGTCGACCTCGCCGCGGAGCGGGTCGTCGCGAACCTCACGGTCGGCGGGACCCCGGCGGGGATCGCCTACGATCCGCGGCTCGGCGAGGTCTTCGTCGCGGACGGAGGGAGCGACAACGTGACGGTCCTTTCGGCCGCCACCGAGACGATCGTCGCGACCGTCCCGGTCGGCGACTACCCGGACGCGGCCGCCTACGACCCGGCGAGCGGGAACATCGTCGTCGCGAACGCGGTCGGGAACTCCCTGTCCGTCCTCTCCGACGTCACCGACACCGTGGTCGCCACGGTGCCGGTCGGGCCGAGCCCGGCCGGTCTCGTGAGCGATCCGTCCGTCGGCGAGATCCTGGTCGCCGACGCCGGATCCGACGAAGTCGCGGTCGTGTCGACCGCGACGAGCTCCGCCGTCGCCACCGTCGCGGTCGGGAGCGTGCCGCTCGCCCTCGTCGTCGATCCGGTGACCGGGGCCGTCGATGTCGTGAACGAGGGGTCCGGAACGGTCTCGATCATCCCGGCGGGGGGGCTCGAGGTGGCGGAGTACACGGTCGGGTTCGTGGAGGACGGACTGCCCTCGGGACGTCCGTGGACCGTCACGCTCAATGCGACCCAGCAGGAGCTGAACGCGAGCGAGATCGCCTTCGAGGTGGGCAACGGGACCTACCTGTTCACGATCGGGGCGCCCGCCGGGTTTGACGCCGCCCCTTCCTCCGGCTACGTCGGGGTCGTCGGGGCGGATCCGAGCCCCGTGGAGATCCAGTTCACGCCGACCGCGACGAACGTCACGACCTACCCGGTCACGTTCGTCGCCCGCGGTCTCCCGCTGGGCGTCGGTTGGAGCGTCCGCTTCGAGGGCACTCTCGAGCCGGCGAGCGGCGACGCGCTCACCCTGCCGGAGCCGAACGGAAGCTACGCCTTCAGCGTCCCGGCGGTCGGTGGCTACCGCGTGACGCCGTCGGACGGCGGCCTCGCGGTCGAGGGAGCCGCGCCGGCGGCCGTCGTCCTCAACTTCACGGCGCTGCCCTCCCCGCCCCCGCCGTCGGTCGCGGCCTGGGAGGTCGCCCTGCTGATCGGCCTGACGGGTCTCGGCGTGCTCCTCCTCGCGGCGGCGGGATGGCAGGCTCGCGACCGACCCCCCTCCCGGGGATCACGGCCTCGTACGGGACCGGGTCGAACCCCGGCGACGCCCTATCCGATCACGCGCGCGCCGGCGAGACGGGCGGCACCGGACGACCGGCCCGCGAGCTCCCAGACCGGAGGCTCCTCGGGCTCCTCGGACGAGGACTCCGGCGCGTAGGCCCCCTTCGGCCACCGCCAGACGAGGAGGCCCCCGAACACGAGGGCCGTGGCGCCGATCGCGAGGTAACCCGCGAGGGAGATGAGGGCGGGGAGCACGGAGGAGGGGGACGACGCGGCCGGCGCCACGCTGGCGGCCGTCGCGTTCGTCACCACGAGGGTGAGGAAGTCGGACGCGGTGAGGTTCGCCGTGTCGACGACCCGCACCGTCACGATGTACTCCCCGGC
>JASHUV010000135.1 GCA_030039825.1 Thermoplasmata archaeon | reverse complement strand
GGACGTCGTCTCCGACGACCTGCTCGACCGGCTCGACTCCGCCGAGGTCATCCGGGCCCTCGCCGAGGGGGGGTTCGACGCGGCCCGCGCGCTCCTCGAGCAGCGGGCCCGGACCGACCCTGCCCTCGCGCAGCGGATCGCTGAGATGCGGGAGCGGCTCCGTCGCCAGGCGGCCCGGCGGCTCTCCCGGGTCCAGGGCGACTACGACCGGCGCGTCGCCGAGCTCGAGACCCTCACGCACAAGAGCGCCGAGGCAGTCGCCGCGGAGATCGCCGCGCTTGAGGCGCGCCGGCAGAAGGCCCGGGGCCTCGACCTCTCCGGGTTCGACGACGGTCTGCTCGACGACGTTCGCTCGGCGCTGCTCCTGCCGGACCAGCCCTGGATGCAGCCGCCCGGCCGGGCGGGCCTCTTCGCCCGCCTCCGGGACGCCGTCGCCCGTTTCGTCGCCTGGCTGAAGGGGCTCTTCCGCCGGAGGGGCTCGGCCCCGCCGACGGAGAAGGGCGTCGGTCGCCCGCTCACGATCGCCCTCCTCACCGGTTCCGGTCGGACCCTGGGGCGTTCGGAGCTCGGCGACGCGATCGCCTCGCTCTCGCCCAAGGAGCGCGAACGTCTCAGCGAGTCGGTCGACCGCTCCTACCGCACCCAGGAGCGGGACCTCGAGCGGGAGGCCGAGGCGAAGAGGAAGGAGGCGGAGGCCCAGCAGCGGGCGCTCGAGGCGGAGCGACGGGAGGCCGAACAGCGCGCCGCCCGCGAGTCCGACCGGAGGGTCCGCGACGCCGAGGAGCACCGGTTGGAACGGGAGCTCAAGGAGCGGGGCTTCGTCACCGAGAGGGGCGGGGAGATCGCCGTCACCTACGGGCTCATCGAGAAGTTCGCCCGGCTCGTGCTCGAGGAGGCGAGCCGCCAGCTCCCGGCGGATGTCCGACTCTCGCTCGCCGGGTCGGCCTCCACGGGCATCTACGAGAAGGCCCGCCTGAGGCGCTCGGAGGAGGTCGCCCACATCGACCTCCCGGGATCGCTCCTGGCGGCGCGCCTCGAGGGCCTGCGCCACATCGACGAGTCGACGAGCCTCGTCTACCGGGAGATCACGAGCGAGCGGGTCCACGTCGTGATGATCTTCGACAAGTCCGGCAGCATGTCGGAGTCGGAGAAGCTCGCCGCGGCGAAGAAGTCCCTGCTCGCGCTCTACGTCGCCATCCGAAAGCGCCACCCCGAGGCGACGATCGACGTGGTCGCCTTCGACAACGAGGTCCGCGTCCTCGACCTCCTCGAGCTGTGGGAGTGCACCCCGGGGTCGTTCACGAACACGGCCGAGGCGCTCCACACGGCCCACCTCCTCCTGGCCGCGTCGCGGGCGACTCGCAAGGAGGTCTACCTCATCACGGACGGGCTCCCCGAGTCCTACACCGACCGCGACGGGCATGTCCGGTCGGGCCAGCTCGATGTGGCGATGGCACGGGCGGTCGAGCGGGCCCACGAGCTCGCGACGGTCACCCCGCTCAAGTTCACGATGATCCTCCTGAGGTCGGAGCACCCCGAGTACGAGGCGGCGGCGCGGGAGATCACCCGGACGGTCGGGGGCTCGCTCGTGATCACGGACCCCGCCCGGCTCGGGGTCGAGCTCCTGATCCGCTGGGCCGGCGGCGCGGAGACCGTCCAGAAGCCCGTCGCCGGCCCGGCCCCGCCGCCGGCGACGGCGGCGCCGCCCGGGAAGGCCCGGAGGAAGAAGGCCGATCGACGGATGGGCGGCTGATCGGCGGGGATCGCCCCCGCCCGGCGCCGACCCCCCGTGCGGCTCGAAACGAACGCTTAAGAGGCGGTTACCGGAGTTTTCCGCCCACGGCCATGACGACACGCGAGGAACAGGCACGGATGCGCGAACACCTGGCGGAGCTTCGCCAGGCGACCCACGGCCTCGGCCGGGACGTCGAGATCCGGCTCGAGGACGTCGGACGGAAGATCGAGAAGCTGCCGACGCTCACCGCGGAGGAGGCCCGCGCGGCGGCGTACGAGATCGAGGACGACCTCGTGGCGATCGGCCACAAGGCCGGCGTCGAGATCCGCCGGCTCCCGCGGGAGATCGGCCATGGGATCGCGACCGGCGCGGGGGAGATCCGCGACGGAGCGGTCCGGGCCGGGACCGCGGCGCGCGACGAGCTCGAGGACGTCGGCCACCGGACGAAGGAAGGGACGAAGAACCTCCTCGCCTCGGCCGCCGGGGTCCGACGGACCCCCATGAAGGGCTGGTCGAGCCCGTCCGCGGCGCTCGACGGCGACCGGTAGCCCGGGCGACGGCGCCCTGCCGGCGGCGAACGCCTCACCCCCGCCGCGTCGCCTCGTCGGCGAGGGGCGTGGCCCCCGCCGTCCTCAGCCGGGCCACGGCCTCGCGGAGGTAGCCCTCATCGACCTCGAAACCGACGAACGCGACACCGACGCGGGCCGCCGCGACGGCCGACGCGCCGAGGCCGAGGAACGGGTCGACGGCGAGCCGTATCCGTTCCGCACCGTGCAGGCGGAGACAACGCTCGGGAAGCTCGACCGGGAACGTCGCCGGGTGGGGCCGGTCGGTCGCCCGCCGTCGGATCGTCGGATACGGCAGGAACCAGGCGTTCCCCCGGCATCGGAGACCCCCCCGGCCCGCGCTCCAGCGCCCGACGTTCGACCGGTCCTGGTACGGTACGCCGATCGCCAGCCGGTCGAGGGGGACGTCCCCGCGGCGGGTGAAGTGGAAGATGTACTCGTGGGCGCCGTTCAGGTACCTCGGGCTGTTGACGGGCTTGTAGTGGCCGACGGCGAGGTCCCGGTCGAGGCCGGCGGATCGCCCCGCGGCGCTCCGTTCGATGGCGATCGACTTCACCCAGTGGATCACGTTCTGCAGGACGAGCGCCCCCCCCGCGGTCCGGGCGACCTCCCAGGGCCAGCCGGGGTCGCTCGGGGGCCCGCCGACGTTCAGGAAGAAGGAGCCCCCGTCGGCGAGCGCCCGGTCGACGGCGTCCCGGACGCGGCGCATCCAGGCGAGGTACTCCGTCCGGGGGCGCGCGTCGTCGTAGCCGGAGTACGCCGTCCCGATGTTGTACGGCGGCGAGGTGACGAGGACGTCGACGGAGCGGGCCGCGAGGACCGAGGTGAGTCCCGCGACGGCGTCGCCGTGGAAGAGGTCGAGGCGCCCCCCCGAGCGCGCGGCGAGGCGCGCGTAGGGAAGGGCCCGCGGGGCGCTCACGCCCGCGCGGTGCCGCTCGCGAGGCTCGCCCCCGGCGAGCTCGAGGCCGCGGGCGGGGTGCGGCGCTTGATCGCCATCTCCGAGCGGGCCTCTTCGAGGGCCGCCTTGGGGTCCTTGTAGTAGAACGCGACGACCCGCCCGACGTCCCGGTGCGTGAACGGGTTCTGGCGGTCGGCGCGGGCGTCGCGCCAGTTCATGTACTCGAGCATCTCGGTCCGGTTCTGGACCTCGCGCTCCATCTCCTTCATCGACCAGTTCTTCATCATCGCGACGCGCTCGTAGATGTACGAGTGCCCCGAATAGAGGAAGGTGTCGTCGCCGGGGTCCCAGGAGTAGACGGAGTTCGTGATGAGCTCGTTCGTCTCCGGGTCGAGGCCGACGATCTCCGTCAGGCTCTGGACGCGGCGGGTCATCTTCGTCCCGACCTTCACCTGACGCTGCAGGAGGACGAGGTTGAGGGCGCTCACGAGCGAGCGCGGGAGGGAGATCGGCGGGTTCTCCATCCGGTGGACCATCGCCGAGACGCTCTCCGCGTGGAACGTGGTGTAGCAGGTCTTCCCGGTCGCCATCGCCTGGAAGACGATGAACGCCTCGGCCCCCCGCACCTCCCCGACCATCAGGTACTGGGGCCGCTGGCGGAGCGCGGCGGCGAGGAGGTCGAACATGTCGATCTCCCCGGGCGCCTTCCCGCTCACCACGTTCTTCGCGCCGAAGCCGGCGCGCGTGAGCGACGGGACCCAGTTCTCGTGGGGGAGGTTCAACTCCCGCGTGTCCTCGATCGAGACGATCTTCATCTGGCTCGGGATGAACAGGAGCGTCGCGTTGAGCGTCGTGGTCTTCCCGGAGGCCGTGCCCCCGCAGACCATCATCGACTGGCCCGACTCGATGGCGATCCAGAGGTACGCCATCATCTCCGGGCTCATGGTCTTGAACTTCAGGAGGTCGACCGGCGTGAACGGGTGGTCCCGGAAGCGCCGGATCGTGAAGGAGCTCCCGCGCTTCGTGACGTGGGTCCCGAGCGTCGCCTGAAGGCGCGAGCCGTCCGGCATCGTCGCGTCGAGCATCGGGCTCGCGACGCTGATGTGCTTGCCGGAGCGCTGAGCGATCCAGACGACGTAGTCGTCGACCTGCTTGTTGTCCGAGAACTTGACGTTCGAGCGGATCGAGCCGAACTTGCGGTGGTAGATGTAGAGGGGGATGCCGACGCCGTCGCAGGAGATGTCCTCGACCTCGGTGTCGGTCATCGGGACCTCGACGATCCCGGTCCCGATGAACTCGCGATCGAGGTAGTAGACGAGGCGCCCCTTCGTGACGGGGCTCGGGGAGAGCTGCCAGGCCTTCAGCTGGTCGTCGACCATCTTGCGGAGCTCGGTCCGCTTCGTGGCGACGTCGAGATCCGGCAGCGGCTGGAACTGGTCGATGAGCGCGATCTTCAGCCGGTCAAGAAGGGAGGTCTCGATCGCCGAGAGCGGCGGTTCGATGACCTCGTAGAGGTACTCGTTGCGGCCGGTGTGGTAGCTGACCCGGACGTAGGAGAGCCCGTCCTGGATCGGCGCGAGGTCGAGCTCCTTGACGAGCGGGTCCTTGATCGGCGGGATCGGGGTCGTCGTGCCCTCGGCGCCCTGGCCCGAGACCCCGAGGCGGGCGAGCCGGACGGCCCTCGGTCCGCTCGCGCCCCGCGAGAGCGCGGCCCCGAGCTTGAGGAGGGGGGAGAAGAACGTCGCGGGGCGCGGCGGGGGGCGACCGAGCGTCCCGTCGTCCGTGCTCGCCGCCGCTCCCTCGACCTCGCTCGCCATCGTCGTCGCGCCCCTCCTAGCCCCCGATCGGGGGGACGACGAAGCGCATGATCGCCCAGCCCGCGATCAGCATGATCGTCGCGTGCTGGAAGCCCTCGGCGTACTTCCCGGAGAAGAGGACCCCGGCCATGATGCCGTCCCCGATCGCGTGGACGATGACGGCGATCAGGAAGGCGATGAAGAGCGCCGGCACGAGCGTGAAGGAGAGCGTGACGGCCCCGCCGCTCGACAGGCTCGACGCGGCGATGCCCTGCCCGGCGACGACCATCTGGGGGAGGAAGACGGCCGCCATGATGTAGATCGTGACGAGGAAGACGAAGAACGAGATGTAGATGACCGTCACGTAGGTCAGCATCGAGATCTTCCGCGCCGCGAGCTGGTTCTGGACCTCGCGGGTGTCGTGCGCGACCATCGTGAGGACGTCGGCGACGTTGCCGCCGGCCTCGTTCGCCCGCGTGATGATCGAGACGACGCGCTGGACGAGCGGCGTGGGGACGCGCTCCTCGAAGAGGTGGAGGGCCGTCGCGACCGGCACCCCCCACTCGAGCTGGCTCGCCATCCGCTTGATCTCGTCGGTCAGGAGGCCGTAGCGGCCCCGGGAGGCGACGATGATGGCGTCGGGGAGGGTCATCCCGAAGCGTCCGGCCTCGGCGACGTCCCGCAGGAAGTCGGGGAGGCGCTCCTCGATCTTGTCGATCCGCCGGATCCGCGCCGTCTCGGCGAAGCCGAACGGCCCGAGGATGAGGACGGCACCGAGGACGAAGAAGTCGATCCCGGGGTTCGTCCCGAGCGCCTCGCCCGGGGCGAGCGGCGTCGCGATGGCCCCGGCGAGGTTCAGGACCCCGATGAGGAACATCACGACGGCCCCGGCCGAGCCGAGGACGAGGATCTTGAGCTCCTTGCGGAGCTTCGGGGTCTCCTTCTGCGGGATGAGCGCCTGGGCCGCGCGGGCGGCGTGGGCGTCGATGAAGCCCGAGGAGACCTTCGCCGTCGCCATCTAGGCCTCCGAGGCGAGCGACTGCATCGGGATGATGAACCCGACCTGGGAGACGGGGATCATCACCCCGACGATCAGGAAGAGGATCTCGATCATGAAGCTCCCGCCGCTGCCGATGATGGCGAAGATGGCGATGATGATCACGAGGAAGAGAGGGAACGCCACGACGACGGTGACGAACGTCTCGGCGAAGAGGCCCATCGTCTCGACCCGCCGGAGCATCTCGAGCTTGTGCTCCTGCTCGAACTGCTCGGTCTTGAGCAGGAAGTAGGGCTTCAGCTGCCCCCCGCTCGTCGCCGTCGTCACGACGCCCTGCAGGAACTCCTGCCAGCGCTTCGAGGGCGTCCGGGTCGCCCCGTCCTTGAGGGCGGTCAGGATGTCGACGCCGAGGAGCTCGGTGTCGCGGGTGATCCACGCGGCCTCCTCCGCGACGTCCCCGTAGATCTTCTGGCGGGCGAGCTCGCGGAAGATCTGGTCGACGTTGACGTCGGCCGAGGCCATCGCGCTCACGAAGCTCATCGCCGAGGAGATCCTCGCGTCGATCCGGCGGCCGCGGGCCTTCGCGACCCGACCCGGCGCGCCCTGCATCATGAGGAAGACGAGCGGCGTCGCCGCGACGGGGATGAGGACGTCGAAGATCGCCCCGAAGAGGGCGAGGCCCGAGAGGGCGAGGACGGCGAAGATCGCGATCCCCGCGACGGCGAGCCCGAGGCCCGCGAGGAGCGTCGTCGCGTAGACCTGGGCCAGGTACTCGTCGCCCCGCAGGCGCATGTGGGCCTTGGCGAGCGCCTCGTCGAGCGACGGGTCCGGCGGGTGGCGGAGGACGGTCTCGCGGAACGTCCGCCAGGCCCACTGCTGGAAGCCGGTCAGGGCCGCGTGGGTCGGTTGCGAGCCCCGGGCGACCCGGACGAGGCGGACCGGCGCGGCGTCCGGTAGCGGCCCGTCGTCCCCGTCGGGGCCCCCGGGGGCGGCCATCTAGGCCTCCTCCTCGGGGGCGGGCGCGCCGGCGGCCCGGACCGGGCCGGGCGCGTTGTCGGCCTTCAGGATGTTGAGGACGCCGGTCGGGTCCTTGTAGTAGGCCGTGACCGCCTTCCACAGCGCCCGGTGGTCGTTGATCTTCCGCCTCGCGAGGAAGTCGAGGACGGTGACGCGTCGGTCGAACTCGGCGTCCATCTCCTCGTGGGTGAGGTTCTTCAGTTCCATGATCTTGTCAAACAGGAAGGAGTGGCCCTTGAACACGAACGTGTCGGTGCCGGGGTCCCACTCGTAGACGGTGTTCGTGATGAGCTCGTTCGTCTCGGGCTCGAACCCGACGATCTCGAGGATCTGCTTGATCCGGCGGACGACGCCCTTGTCGGTCCGGGCCTGGACCTGGATGATCACGTTGTTCAGCGCCGAGAGCAGGATGCGCGGGGTGTTGATCGGGGGATTCTCGAGCCGGTTCACCATCGACTTCACGCTGTCGGCGTGCATCGTCGAGTAGGTGGTGTGGCCCGTCGCCATCGCCTGGAACATCGTGTAAGTCTCCTTTCCCCGCACCTCCCCGACGATGATGTAGTTCGGGCGCTGCCGGAGGGCGGCCCGCACGAGGTCGAACATGTCGACCTCGCCGGCGGCCTTGCCGTCCGGGCCACGGTCCCCCGTGCCGCTGCGCGTGGCGCCCGGGATCCAGTTCTCGTGCGGGAGGTTCACCTCGCGGGTGTCCTCGATGGAGACGATCTTGGAGGTCGGGGGGATGAACAGCGCGACGGCGTTGAGCGTGCTCGTCTTGCCGGACGCCGGGCCGCCGCAGATGATCAGCGACTCGCCCTGCTCGGCCGCGAGCCACAGGTAGGCGATCATCTCCTTCGAGGCGCTCCCCGTCGTGATGAGGTCGACCGGGGTGAACGGCCGCTCCTTGAACCGTCGGATCGTGAAGCTCGCCCCGCGCGTCGTGACCTCGCGGGCGTACGTCGCCTGGACGCGGTGCCCCTCCGGGGTCGTGCCGTCGAGGATCGGGGCCGAGACGCTGACCGCCTTGCCGCAGCGCTGCCCGAGCGAGACGATGAAGGAATTGAGCGTGTCCTCGTCGGAGAACAACACGTTCGACTTCACCGATTCGAACGCCCCGTGGAAGACGAACAGCGGAACGTCGACGCCGTCGCAGGAGATGTCCTCCACCTCGGGATCGGAGATCAGCGCGTCGACCGGCCCGTAGCCGACGAAGTCCCTCTGGATGTAGTAGATGATCCGCTCCACCGAGAGCGGCCCCACGGTCATCTCCCGGCTCTTGAGGTAGCCCTCGACCTCGCCGCGGATGTAGGTCCGCTTGTCGGCGAGCGACATCGAGGCGACCTCTGGGCCCATGATCTGGGTCAGGGTCGCCTTGAGGTGCTCGACGAGGTCGCGCTCGTGCGCGGAGAGCTGGGGTTCGATGACCTCGTAGAGGTACTCCTTCTTCTGCTCGTTGTAGCTGATCCGGCCGTAGGCGTACGGCGGGTGGATCGCCGAGACCTGGAGCTCCTTGACCTCCGGTCCCGCCAGCGGCGGCATCGCCGTGATGAACGTCCCGGGGAGGTCGTCGCCCTCCGCCGTGGCGGGGCCGGCGCTCGCGCCCCGCTCCTCGGAGGGGGTACGGGGGATCTTGACCCGGAACGACGAGCTGCTCACCCGAACCTCCCCCTCACTCGGTGCCCACGCCGATGACCACGCGGATCTCGGAGTAGATGAGCGTGAACTGGGTGAGCCCGCGGAAGGTGATCTTGACCGGGACCGGGCTCGGGACGGACGTCGGGCAGCTCGACGGCGTGATCGTGTGGGTGACCGAGACCCCCGACGCGTTCAGCGTCGAGGAGAGGAACTGGGTCCAGGCGCACGGGTAGCTCGTCCCCTCGGTGAACGTCGCGTTGAGCTCGTGGTTCGCGCTCGTGCTCTCGATGCTCTGGGTGGTCACGAAGTGCGAGAAGACCTCCTGGGTGCCGAGGCCGGTCGACTGGGTCGACGTCCCGGTGAGGTCGACGATGGAGGCGGTCAGGTCGATCCCGGAGGGGGTGCTGTTGAGCGAGAAGGTCGGGGGGAACTCGATGACCTGCTGGCCGGTCCCCTGGGACTGGATGACGGCGTCGTTCTCCATCGAGAAGGTCTGCGGGGCGTAGTACCGGTTGGGGACGACGAGGGTGAAGACCCCGAGGCTGATGTTCTCGGTGAAGATCGAGTGGCCCGTCGCTCCCGGCGCCGGCTGCATCGTCACGTTGGAGAAGATGCCGATCGCGCCGGGGATGAACGAGAAGTACGCCGACGTCGGCTGGGCGAGGAGCGGGATCGTCGCCGAATTGAGCTGGAACGGCACGGAGAGGACCGACGGCCCGCCCTCCGTCACCTGGGTGTCGATGTCCGCCTTGAGGTTCCCGAGCGAGGACTCGAGCTGGACGGTGAGCGCCTCCTCGTTCTCCGACATCCAGACGGGGGCCACCTGGGTCAGGAAGATCCCGAACAGCGCGAAGAAGACGAGGAGCGAGAGCAGCGTGCCGACCACCGACACGACGGCGCGCCGGTCGCGACCCATCCGGCGTCGGAACTGCCGCGCCTTGACGCCCCGTCGTGCCCGATTCACGCGATCGACCCCCCCGGAACGGCCCGGCCGGGATAGTAAAACGGTCGACCGTGCCATATAAACGCTCTCACTGACCGGCTCCGGCCGCCCCGCCCCGGCCGTCCGACGCCCGGATCGACCCCGCGGAGGAGGGCCGACCGGTCGACGCCGCGGAGGCCGCCGCCCGGTGCCCGCGGGCGGCCCCGCCCGAAGAGGGATGGAGGGCCTCCGGGACACGGTTCGACCCGACCGTCCGGGGGCGCGGGCGGGAAGGGTCGGGTCGTCGCGCCGGGCGGACCCGTCGACTCCCCGACCGGAGGGCTCGCGGGGCGCGAAGCGGGAGAGCGGTCGTCAGGAGGGCGCGGCCGGCATCGATTGGTAGCACGAGGGGGGACATCCGACCGCGGAGAAGTCCGTCATCGGGATGTTCGCGACCGTGACGTTCTCGTCGGGGGTCTCGTACTGGATCCGGAGTTGGCAGTTCGCCCCGCCGGAGATGCACCACGGCGGGAAGCCGTGGAAGTCCTCGTCGCAGCTCGTGACGACGCCGTTGTCGTCGCAGTAGAACGTCTTGTCGTAGATCACGATCATGTCGCCGACCTCGAGCGACGTGGCCCCCGGGGTGGCCTGGTCGAAGAACGCGAGCCGGTCGAAGTAGGCCCGGGGCGGCAGGAACGTCCCGCAGCTCCCGAGCTCGGGGGCCCCGGCGCCCGGAGCGGCGTTCTCCCCCGGCACCCACTCGATCGAGGCGAAGCTCGCGCTCAGGTAGGTGGTGCCGTTGCACGTCATGTCGAAGAAGAGGTTCGTTAACGGGATGTCCTCGGGATCGTGGGAGCTGATGATCAGGAGGGTCGCCGGGAGCGTCAGGCAGACCTGGTTCCCCGTGTCGCCGAAACCCCCGCCCGAGCAGTCGGTGCCGTCCCCGTAGACCGGCTCGGGCACTCCCCCCTGGGCGACGTACGTGAACGTCGGGGGAGCGTAGGGAAGGGAGACGATCCGGAACGTCCAGAGCGCGACCCCGGCCGCGATGGTGATCGCGACCAGGAGGATCGTGGCGATGATGCCCGAGACCCCCCGCCGGGAGCGCCGGTACGTCTTCATCCGCATGAATAAGGCGGGCCTTTGGTATTTAGCACTACGCGAGGTTTCATCGCCCCGCGTGCTCGGTCCGGGCCACCTCGGCCTCGCCGAGGGACCCGGTACGGCGCACGCCTAGGAGGCGGACAGCGCCACGGCGGTCGTCGTCGTCCGTCCGGCGGAGTCCTTGGCGGTGAGGAAGATGTAGTACGTTCCCGCGGTCGTGGGGGCGGTCGCCGCGCCGGAGTAGGTGTAGGTGCCGCTCGCGCCGGACCCGGTCATGGCGACGGCGCCGCTGATTCCGACCTCGGACAGGTTCAGGCTCACCGAAT
>JASHUV010000134.1 GCA_030039825.1 Thermoplasmata archaeon | reverse complement strand
CGGCCGCGGCGGTACCGCGGAGCGAAGCCCGTCGAGGACGACCGCGAGCCGACTCAGGCCGTCGCCCAGGGCGCGGCGATCGCGAGGGGACAAGGCGCCGTAGACGGTGACGAGACGCGTCCGGTACTCGCGCCGGGCGCGGGCATAAACCGCGGCGCCGGCCGGGGTCGCCCGCAGGAGGTGGGACCGGCCATCGGAGGGATGCGGACGGCGCGAGACCCACGCCCGGGCGAGGAGCTGGGTCGAAAGGTCCGTCATGGCGGCCGGGGTCAGGCCGAGCCGCTCCGCGATCTCGGAGGGGGTGCGAGGTCCGTCGCGGAGAGCCCCCAACGCCCGATACTCGCTCAGGTAGAGGCCCCGCCGCCCGACGACGTCCCTCAGCTCCCCCCGGATCCCCCGGTGGCAATCGCGAAGGAGGTCCCAGAGGGCATCGCTGCGGACCCGCGCCGAGTTCTGGCGGGCCGAACGTCGTGGCGCCACGCGGACCCCCAATGTATTAAGGTTCCTTAATAGTTGGCCCGCCGATGGACGCGGGCCCGGCGGTCGCCGTGACAGCTCTCACCAAGGATTACGGTGAGATGCGGGCGCTCGACGGCCTCTCCTTCGAGGTCGGTCGGGGGGAGATCTTCGCGCTCCTCGGTCCCAACGGCGCCGGGAAGTCGACGGCGTTGCGGATCCTCGTGACCCTGGCCCTCCCCACGTCCGGCGGGGTTCGTGTCTTCGGCCGGGACGCGATCGCCGACCCCCGCCATGTGCGCCAGATGCTCGGCTACCTGCCCCAGCAGCTGTCGGTCGATGGGGCCCTCACCGGACGCGAGAACGTCTGGTTGTTCGCGGGGTTGTACGACATCCCCTGGAGCGAACGCCGCGCCCGGGTGGAGGCGACCCTCGGCCTCCTCGGGCTCAACGACGCGGCCGATCGGCTGACCTCGACCTACTCCGGAGGGATGGTCCGCCGGCTGGAGCTCGCCCAGGCGCTCGTCCACCGGCCCCGTCTCCTCGTTCTTGACGAGCCGACGGTCGGCCTCGACCCGGTCGCCCGGGGGGACTTCTGGCAGCGGATCCTCGAGCTTCGGGAACGGGACGGGACGACCGTTCTCCTTTCCACGCACTACATGGAGGAGGCGGAGCAGTTCGCGGGCCGGGTCGCGCTCCTCCATCGCGGGCGACTGCGGGCGCTCGACACCCCGCGCGCCCTCGAGTCGCGGCTCGGCGAGGGGAAGAACCTCGAGGATGTCTTTCGGACCTTCTCGAGCGACGACGGCGAGACCGATCCGGGGGGGTGGAGGGATGTCCGCGCCACCCGGCGTAGCGTCCAGCGCGGTTCGTAGGCTCGCGGAGGGGATCGGGGAGTGGCCCGACCTCCCCGGCCGCGTCGCGACGTTCTGCGCGATCGAGCTCCGGCGCATCGCGAACGACCCGTGGGAGATCCTCATGCGGGTCATCCAGCCCGTGTTGTGGCTCCTGCTCTTCGGGGAGACCCTCAACCGGCTCCGGGTGTTCCCGACGCCGGACGGGATCTCCTACCTCACCTACATGGCCCCGGGGATCATCGCCCAGTCGGCGGTCTTCGTCGCCATCTTCTACGGGGTGATGCTCGTCTGGGAGCGGGACGCCGGCCTCCTCGCCAAGATGTTGGCGACGCCGACGCCCCGGACGGCCATCGTCGCGGGCAAGGCGTTCGCCGCGGCGCTCCGGGGCCTCGTCCAGGCGACGGTGATCCTCGCCCTGTCCGCGCTCCTCGGGGTCGGCATCGTCTGGAACCCCCTGACCATCCTCGCGGCGGCGTTCTTCCTCGTGCTCGGGGCCTCGTTCTTCTCCTGCCTTTCGATGGTGCTCGCGGGGCTCGTCCGGCAACGGGAGCGCATGATGGGCATCGGCCAGGCGATCAGCCTCCCGCTGTTCTTCGCCTCGAACGCTCTCTATCCGATCTCGGTGATGCCGAAGGCCCTGCAGTACGTGAGCTACGGGAATCCCATGTCCTACGAGGTCGACGCCCTCCGGGGCCTCCTCGTCGGCACGCCGGCGAACCTCCCCCTCGATCTCGCGGTGCTCGTCGGCTCGCTCGCCGTGATGGTGAGCGCCGCGGCGGCGCTCCTCGTCCGATTGGTCCGGTAACGCGCGACGCCCCGGCCCCGGGCGCTCCCAAGGATTCCCGCCCGGGCGCCGCAGGGGGGCTCGGCGAGAGAGACCGGGACCCAGGTCGCCCGGCGGTTAAGGCGCGCTGGGCCCGCCACGGCGCGCGCGGCCGGTCTCATGGGTTCTCGGCCCGACCCGCCTACGGGTCGCTGCTTCGCGCGGGCCGCTCGATCGCCGGATCCGTGAGCTTCCGTCCCCCGGCGATGGGCATGGCGAGCTTGCGCAAGAACGCCTGGAACGCGGCGATCTCCTCCTCGGTCCAGCCCTCGAAGATCGGGAGCGAGGCCTGGCCGAAGTCGCGGTGCAGTTCATGGTGGAAATGATGGCCCCTCAGGGTGATCCGCAGACGGATGCGACGCCGGTCCCGGCGATCCGGGACCCGCTGGACGAGGCGGTCCGCCTCCATCCGGTCGACGAGGGTGGTCACGTAGCCCGGCGAAACGCCGAGCAGGTTCGCGAGCTCGGATTGCGTGATCCCGCGATCGTTCATGATGTAGTGGAGCGCGAAGTGCTGCAGGATCGGGAACCCCTCCCGGGCGCCGGGCAACGAGACGCCGGAGAGCGCGCGGCCCATCGCGGCCCGCATGACGCCCAGGGTGTCCTCGATGAGCGCCTCGCGGCGCGACCGGGCGCTGTCCACGTTCCCCGACCGTCGTGAAGGGCCATGTACCTTTCGCCGGAAAATAATTTACTAGATAATCATTTAATAGATGATGACACTCCCGTAAACCATCATGGCCGCCACCCTCACGGTCCCGACGGACGTCGATCCCCCGGCGCCACCGATGATCGACGTCGATGACCTCGTCAAGGTCTACGGGACGTCCGAGGGCGACGGCGGGGCCGGGGCGGTCCGCGCGGTCGACGGGATCGCCTTCCGGGTCGAGCGCGGCGAGTTCTTCGGTTTCCTCGGGCCGAACGGCTCCGGGAAGACGACCACGATCAAGATCCTGACCACGCTGCTGCGCCCGACGCGCGGCCGGGTGAGGGTGGGCGGGCTCGACGTCGAGCAGGAGCCGCGTCGGGTGCGGGAGCTCCTCGGCTACGCCGGTCAGTCGATCGGCGTGGACGGCGACCTCACCGGACGGGAGAACCTCCGGCTGATCGGACACCTGTACCACTTGCCGGGTGCCGTGGTCCGGGACCGGGTCGAGGAGCTCCTCGAGGTCCTGCAGCTCACCGAGGCGGCCGACCGGCCGGCCGGCACTTATTCCGGCGGCATGCGCCGTCGCCTCGACCTCGGCTCGGGGCTCGTGCACCACCCACGGCTCCTCTTCCTCGACGAGCCGACCACCGGCCTCGACCCCCAGACCCGCAACGCGGTCTGGGAGTACCTGCGCACGCTGCACCGCACCGAGGGCACGACGATCTTCCTCACCACCCAGTACATGGAGGAGGCCGACCAGCTCTGCGAGCGTCTCGCGATCATGGACCATGGCCGGATCGTCGCCGCCGGTACCCCGGCCGAGCTCAAGGCCGGGATCGGGGCGGACCTCATCACCATCCGCCTGCCGCGGGATGAGGCGTTCGACGCGAACCGGCGCCGGGCGCTCGCCCTCGCGCGGATGATCCCCGGGGTCGAGGGGGCGGTCGAGTTCGACCAGGGCGTGACGATGCGGGCCCCGCGCGGCGGGGCGACCCTCC
>JASHUV010000133.1 GCA_030039825.1 Thermoplasmata archaeon | reverse complement strand
TGAGCCCGCGGCCGGCGAGGAGCCGGCCCGCGGCGGACGGCGCGCAGGTGCGGCCGGGGGGGTCCCCCGGGGGCGAACGCCTCTCCCGCGACGCCGACGAAGGATTATGGGGCCCGGGTCGCTCCCGACGGCTCACCGTGCGAGCCCTCCGACCGGCGGCCGCTCTCCTCCTCCTCCTGCTCCTGATCGTGAGCGGCCTCCTCCCCCTGGGCGCCGGACCTGCGGGGGCACCGAGCTCCGGGGCCCTGCGCGTCGCGGCCGGTGGCCCCGCCCCGACCTACACCGTGACGTTCACCGAGTCCGGTCTCCCGGCCGGTACGGTCTGGGGCGTCACGCTGAACGGCACGCTCAAGACCGGCACCTCGGCCTCGATCGCCTTCTCCGAAGCGAACGGCACCTACTCCTACAATCTCTCGAACGTCCCCGGCTGGCGCGCGACGTCCTACAAGGGCAGCGTATCGGTCGCCGGCAAGGCCCTCTCGATCGGGGTGACGTGGGCGCAGGTCGCCTACTCGGTCACCTTCACCGAGACCGGGCTGCCGAACGGGACGTTCTGGGGAGTGACCCTGAACGGCGTCCAGCTCACCTCGAGCTCGACGAGCGTCGCCTTCGTCGAGCCGAACGGGACCTACGCCTACGGCGTCGCCAACGTCTCGGGATGGCGGACGAACACGAGCGGCGGCAGCGTCAGCGTGCACGGGGCCGCCGTCGCCGTCACGATCGCCTGGGCCCTCACCTCCTATCCCGTCGTCTTCGACGAGAGCGGGTTGCCGAGCGGGACCTCCTGGACCGTCACGCTCGCCGCCACGACGCTCACGTCGAACGGGAGCTCGATCGCCTTCTCCGAGCCGAACGGGACCTACGCGTTCAACGTCTCCGGCCTCGCGGGCTGGCACGCGAACGTGACGTCGGGCTCGGTGACGGTGAGCGGTCTCGCCGTCGTGACCTTGATCGGATGGTCGCCGACCCGCTACGCGGTGACGTTCACGGAGAGCGGCCTCGCCTCCGGGACGAACTGGACCGTGACGCTCGGGGGCAGCCCGAGCTCCTCGAAGACGACGACGATCACCTTCCAGGAGCCGAACGGGAGCTTCGCCTACACGGTCAAGGCGATCTCGGGCGAGTCGGTCGCCCCCTCGGCGGCGACGATCCTCGTCTCGGCCGGGGCCGTCGGGGTCGCGGTCGCCTTCGCGAGCGTCACCGGGACGAGCTACGCCGTCACGTTCACGTCCTCGGGGCTTCCCGCCGGGACGCCCTGGACCGTGACGCTCGCCGGGAACGCCGCCGCGACGGTCAGCACCACCGCCGCGTTCCTCGAGGGGAACGGCTCCTACGGTTACCGACTCTCGAACGTCCCCGGCTATCGGGCGGCGACGTACTCGGGCTCGGTGACGGTCTCCGGGAAGGCCCTCGGCGTGACGATCGTCTGGGCCCGCGTCGCCTACTCCGTGACGTTCACGGCGAGCGGGCTCCCCGCGAACACGAGCTGGGCCGTGGCGCTCAACGGGACCCTCGTCGCCTCCTCGACGGCGTCGATCGCCTTCGCGGAGCCGAACGGCACCTACGCCTACGCGATCGCCGGCGTCGCGGGGTACCAGACCGCGACCTACGACGGCAGCGTCCGGGTCGCGGGCGGCGCGGCGTCGGTCGGGATCACCTGGATCCGGGTGGCGTACTCGGTGACGTTCCGGGCGCTCGGCCTGCCGGCGGGGAGCGCGTGGTCCGTCGTCCTCGCCGGAACTCTCCAGTCGACGAGCGGCGGCTCCCTCGCCTTCGGCGAGCCGAACGGATCGTACTCCTACCAGGTCGGGGCGATCCCGGGCTGGAGCCCGTCGACCGCCTCGGGAACGGTCTCCGTCCACGGCGCCTCGCTGACGCTCAACATCACCTTCGCGAGCGTGACCTACCCGGTCACGTTCGCGGAGACCGGGCTCCCGAGCGGCACGCCGTGGGGCGTGACGCTGAACGGCACGCTCGCCTCCTCCTCCGGGAGCTCGATCGCCTTCTCGGAGCCGAACGGCACCTTCGGCTACAACGTCACGAGGATCCCCGGGTGGCGGGCCGCCGTCCCCTCCGGCACGGTCGCCGTCGCCGGGCGCGGGCTCATCGTTCCCATGAACTGGTCGGTCGCCACCTTCCCGGTCACGTTCATGGAGACCGGACTTCCGAACGGGACCCGATGGTCGGTGACGCTCGCCGGCGCGACGCTCGCGTCGACCGGCCGTACCGACGCCTTCGCCGAGGCGAACGGCAGCTACGCCTACAACGTCACGGGCCTCACCGGATGGACGGCGAGCCCGTACGTCGGCACCGTCGTCGTCGCCGGCGCGGCCGTCGGGATCTCCGTCGACTGGGCGCCGCGTACCTACCCGGTGACGTTCAGCGAGGCCGGTCTGCCGAACGGGACCGTCTGGGCCGTCACCCTCGGCGGGGCGACGAAGAACGCGACGGCGAGCTCGCTGCTCTTCCCGATGCCGAACGGCACGTTCGCCTACAACCTCTCGGTCGTCGCGGGCTTCCAGGGGAGCCCGAGGACCGGCACCGTCTCGATCGGCGGATCCGGCGCGACGATCCCGGTCACGTTCGTCCCCGTCCGCTACGCCGTGAACTTCTCGGAGAGCGGGCTCCCGAAGGGGACGATCTGGGGCGTGGTCGTCGGGGGCCACAACCGCACGACCACGAACTCCTCGCTGATCGTGGAGAGCGCGAACGGGACGCTCGCCTACACGCTCCTCAACGTCCCCGGCTGGCAGCCCGGGAGCCTCTCCGGGAGCGTCGTCGTCCAGGGAGCCCCGACCTCGGTGGCCGTCCACTTCACCGCCGTGACCTACCCGGTCACCTTCGAGGAGAGCGGCCTGCCGTTCGGGACCAGCTGGTCCGTCACGCTCGACGGGACCACCGGCAGCTCGGCGAGCGCCCAGATCGTCGTCGAGGCGCCGAACGGGACGTTCGCCTTCTCTCTCGGGGCCGTCGCGGGCTTCCGGGACTCGAGCGGCAACCTCTCCGTCACCGTCGACGGGAGCGGCATGACCGTCGAGGTCCCGTGGACGGCGGCGACCTACGCCGTCACGTTCCTCGAGTTCGGGCTCCCCTCGGGCACGCCGTGGGGGATCGTCGTCCTCGGCGTCCTCACGACGGGCGCGACGGACACGATCGTCGTCGACGCGCCGAACGGGACGTTCCCCTACGTCGTCGAGGAGGTCGGGGGGTACTCGACCGACGCCGCCCACGGCTCGGTGGTCGTCACCGACGGATCGACCACGGTGGAGATCGTCTGGCTGCCGGTGACCTACACGGTGACGTTCACCTCGACGGGACTGCCGGACGGCGTGGGGTACGGCGTGGTGCTCGCGGGGGTGTCGGGGACGACCTCGGGGAGCTCGATCACGTTCACGGAGCCGAACGGGACGTTCGGCTACGTGGTGGGGAACGTGTCCGGGTGGCGGGCGTCCGTCTACACCGGGACGGTGACGGTGTCGGGGAGCTCGGTGGGGGTGGTGGTCGCGTGGACGGAGGCGACGTACCCGGTGACGTTCAC
>JASHUV010000132.1 GCA_030039825.1 Thermoplasmata archaeon | reverse complement strand
GGGTGGTGGCGGGCACGTTCGCCGCGCTGCATCGGTGGTACGGCGAGGTGGACCGTCTCGAGCGGCGCCTCGCGGCGCTCCAGTCCGCTGTCGTCGAGCTCGAACGGGCGTTCTGGGGGCGCTTCTAGCGCGCGGGGGCGATGGCGGATCCGTTCCTCCGGCCGAACCTTCGCGTCGTCGCCCGGATCCTCGAGGCGCTCCTCCGGGAGGGGGGCCCGATGCGCCGGACCCCCCTCCAGCAAGCGTCCGGGACCAACTACACCCAGTTCTCCCGGTACCTCGACCTCCTCGTCCAGCGGGGCCTCCTCGCGACGGAGACGAACCCCGACGGCGCGGTCTCAATCCGGCTCACCCCGAAGGGGTACGAAGCGTACCGGTTCCTCGTCGAGGCGATCCGGCGCCTTTAGCCCCGCGCCCGCCCCCCCCAAATAGGCCTGTCGCTTTCCTCGGGGGATGGCGAGCGCCCCGCCGGTCCCTCCGCCGCCCTCCCCCGGTCCAGTCGACGTCAAGCGACGTCTCGGGACGCTGAGATTCTCGACCGACGCGAAGAGCTTCGCGCACATCACCACGACGCCGGAGATCTGCGCCCGCTGCCCCCACTCCTTCTGCACGTTCGTCTGCCCGGCGCAATGCTACGAGCGGATCGACGGCAAGCTCGTCTTCCGCTACGAAGATTGCGTGGAGTGCGGCGCCTGCGACATCGCCTGCGACCAGGGCTCCGTGACCTGGACGCTGCCGAGGGGGCCGTACGGGGTGAGGTACGCCTACGGGTGATCCCGTGCCGCGTGCGCGTCTGACGGAGCCTTAAAGCCGAGCCCCCGCGTTCGACGCTCGGAGAGAGCCCTACGGCGTCCACCGCGCGAACCTCGGAGGCGCCCTCGGCGCTGTTCCCGTATCGGCCTCGCCCCGGGCAGGATCGGATCCTCGGCGCGGTCGCCGAGGCCGCCGCCCGGGGCGGGCCGCTCCTCATCGACGCGCCGACCGGCTCCGGGAAGACCGTCGCGGCGCTCGCGCCGCTCCTCGAGCACGCCGAGCGGGCCGACCACCGGCTCCTCTACCTCGTCCGGACGCACGCCCAGGAGATCCAGGTCCTCCAGGAGGCGAAGGCGATCTCCCACCGGCTCGACCGGCCGTTCCTCGCCCTCGGCCTCGAGGGGCGGCAGAAGCGCTGCCTCCTGTTGAGCGGCATCGCGGAGATGAAGGGCGCCACGGCCGAGGAGCACGGAAAGCTCTGCGCCGACCGGAAGCGGGCGACCCAACGCATGTTCGACGAGGGAACCCTGCTCGAGCCGCCCGGGGAGCTCCCCGAGGGCGGGCCGGTCGACCTGACCGACCTCGACGGGTGCCCGTACTACGCCCGGGTCCTGCAGTCCGACCTCGACGGACTCGTCGACCGGTTCAGCCAGAAGTTCGCGAGCCCGGCGGAGTTCGAGGCGTACTGCCAGTCGGAGAGCCTCTGCGCGTACGAGCTCTCGAAGAAGCTCGCGCCGAAGGCCCGGCTCATCACCGCCCCGTACGTCTTCTTCTTCCACCCGCACATCCGCGCGTCGCTCCTCGCCTGGCTCGGCGTGGGCCTCGAGAGCGTGGACCTCGTCGTCGACGAGGCCCACAACCTCCCCGACCACCTGCGCGACCTCGCCACGGTCGCGCTCCCCGAGGAGTCGATCCGCCGCGCCCGGGCCGAGCTCGCGGAGCGCGGGGACTTCGCCGTCCCGGACGGGCCGAGCGCGAGCCGGTTGCTCGAGATCGCCCAGTCGGCCGTGGCGGAGCTCATCGACGCCCTCGACGGCGCCGACGACGCCGTCCTGCCGGAGGGCGCGCTCGAGGACCGCCTGCTCACCGCCGTCGGCGGCACCTCCCACCGTCTCGACACGTGGTTCGGCGCCCTCGTCAGCTGGGGCGACAACCTCCGGGAGGAGCGCCGGCGCCACCGGCGGCTGCCGCGCTCCTGGGTCCACGCGGTCGCCTCGGCGCTCCTCGCCTGGCCCCAGCTCGCCGGCCCGGGGTACGTCAAGGTCGCGACCCGCGGCCCGCGCCGGGCCCTGGAGGCGTTCGCGCTCGACGCGGCGGCGTCGGCGAGCCCGATCCGGGGCTGCCACGTCTCCGTCCACATGTCCGGGACCCTCGCGCCGCTCGAGGAGTACCGGGACGCGCTCGGGCTCGGCGAGCGGGCGACCCTGCTCGCCGTCCCCTCGCACTTCCCCCCCGCGAACCGCCGGCTGATGTACGACACGACGGTCTCCACCCGGTACGAGGAGCTCCGATCCGATCCGTCCGCGATCCCGCGCCTCGCCGATCGGCTCGCCGAGGTCCTCCAGGCCCTCCCGGTCCGCACCGCCGTCTTCTTCCCGAGCTTCGACCTCATGGACCGGATCCTCTCGGCCGGCCTCCAGTCCGCCCTCCCCCCGAGCGCGGTCATCGAGACCCGGCGGGCGACGATGGGGGACCTCTGGCGCTCCATCGAGGGGTTCAAGCGCGGGGCGCCGGAGGGGGTCCTCCTCGGCGTCAGCGGGGGACGGATCGCCGAGGGGGTCGACTTCCCGGACGAGGAGCTCGAGGCCGTGGTGGTCGTCGGACTCCCGTTCCCCCGGCCGACGGCGAAGCGCGAGGCGCTCCGGACGTTCCTCGACGCCACGACCGGGCACGGGTGGGAGTACGCCGTCGAGGCACCCGCGCAGCGCGCCGTCCTCCAGGCCCTCGGCCGGATGATCCGCTCCGAGAACGACCGCGGCATCGGGATCCTCCTCGATCACCGCGCCCCGCTCTTCGCCGGCGTGCTCCCCGGGCTCGCCCCGATCGGCGACCTCGAGGCCGACGCCCGCGCGTTCTACGGGCCCCGCGGTCGCTCGCGGGCCGCCCGGCCCGCGCCGGGGACGAGCGCCGTCGACGAACCTCGGACGGGCGGCCCCGCGTCGCCCCGGGAGGGTCCGCCGCGATGATCATCTCGCGGACGCCGCTGCGCATCTCCTTCGCCGGCGGCGGGACGGACCTGCCGTCGTACTACCGCGCCCACGGCGGCGGGGCGGTGACGAGCGCGGCGATCGACCGCTACGTCCACGTCCTCGTCAACGAGAAGTTCGACCGGGCCGTCCGGGTGGCGTACACCCGGACCGAGAACGTCGACCACTTCGCCGACCTGCAGCACGGCCTCGTGCGGGAGGCGATGCGGGCCACCAAGGTCACCGAGGCGCTCGAGATCCACACGATCGCCGACATCCCGGCCGAGGGGACCGGGCTCGGCTCCTCCTCCTCGCTCACCGTGGGGCTCCTGAACGCGCTCTACGCCTACCGGGGGGTCCTCAAGGACCCCGCCGAGCTCGCCGAGGAGGCGTGTAAGATCGAGATCGAGGTGCTCGGCGGCACGCTCGGGAAGCAGGACCAGTACATCGCGGCGTTCGGCGGCCTCCACTTCTTCGAGTTCCATCCCGACGACACCGTCCGGGCGACGCCGATCCCCCTGACGGCCCCGGACCGCCAGACCCTCTCCGACCACCTCTCGCTGTTCTACACCGGGACGAACCGGCAGGCGCAGGGGATCCTCGTGGCCCAGGACCAGAGGACGGGCGAGAACCAGCCGGCCCTCGATCGGATGCGCGAGCTCGCCCGCGCGGCACGCGACGCGCTCCTGAAGCGGGACTGGGCGGGCCTCGGGGCGGCGCTCGACGAGGGATGGCGCTTGAAGCGCACCCTCACCGCCGGGATCAGCACGGGCGCGATCGACGACGCCTATGCGAAGGCGAAGGCCGCCGGCGCCTGGGGAGGGAAGGTCACCGGGGCCGGCGGCGGCGGCTTCTTCCTCGTCGTGCACCCGCCGTCGCGAAGCGCTCAAATAGAGAGCGCCTTGTCGCCGATGCGTCGGGTGCCGATCCGCCTTCCCCCCGAGGGCTCGCGGATCCTCTTCGTCGGTCGGTAGGGGCGAGCGGCGTGGTCGAGATCGGGCCGTACGTCCACCGCTACGTCGAGGAGACGAAGGCGGCGCTCTCCGATCCGGCGCTCGGCGAGGGGATCGCGAAGGTCCTCGCCGTGCTCCTCGAGGCCCGCGCGCACGACCGGACGATCTACTTCTTCGGGAACGGCGGGAGCGCCTCGACGGCCTCCCACTTCGTCGTCGACATCGGCAAGGCGACGATCCGCGGCGACGGCCGCCGCTTCCGCTGCGTCGCCCTCGTCGACAACGTCGAGAGCGTCACGGCCTGGGCGAACGACGCCGAGTACGCGAGCGTCTTCTCCGAGCAGCTCGCGACGCTCGCCCGCGCCGGCGACGTCGCCTGGGGGATCAGCGGGTCGGGGAACTCCCCCAACGTCCTCAAGGCGATGGAGGTGGCGAAGCGTCTCGGGCTCCGGACGATCGGGCTCACCGGGATGGGCGGGGGCCGGCTGAAGGAGATGGTCGAGATCCCGATCGTCGTCGCGTCCCGGTCGATGCAGCACATCGAGGACGTCCACCTGCTCCTCGGCCACCTCCTCACGGCCTATCTCCGCGACGAGGCCCCGGCGCCGCCGCGATGACGGCCCGCGTCCGGGACTACATGGTGCTCGAGGTCGAGCACCTGTCGAGCCGGACGACGGTCGGGGAGGCGATCGAGCGCCTCATGCGGAGCCGGCACCACGGCTTCCCGGTCACCGACTCCGACGGGCGGCTCGTCGGCTTCGTGAGCGCAAAGGAGCTCCTCCGCAACATCAAGGAGCGCTCGAAACCGCTCGCCGAGATCATCCGACCGGGGACGTACACCGCCACGCCCGAGATGGCGATCGACGACGTCGCGCGCGTCATGTTCCGCTTCGGGCTCCGCGACCTCCCGATCACCGACGAGGACGGCCGCCTCTGCGGGATCGTCTCCAACCTCGACATCGTCCGCTCCCACTTCGAGCGGGCCTCCCCGGCGAAGGCCGACGCCCTGAAGAGCCTCCTCTCCGAACGCTACGGCCTGCCGTTCGTCTACCGGCGGGGCCTCGTGCCGATCTCCCGGCTCAGCCCGACGCAGTGGAAGGTCTTCGAGGACGAGCTCGAGGGCCGGCGCTACGAGCTCGAGCGTGGGTTCGCCGAGCCGGTCCTCGTCGTCCAGAAGGGCGAGCAGTGGATCCTCGTCGACGGCCACCACCGCGCGCTCGCCGCCCGCGAGATGGGCCTCGCCCAGCTCCAGGCGTTCATCCTGACCTGCGAGCGGCCCGAGGAGTTCGGGCGGATCGAGCTCGGCCTCGAGCGGCTCGCCCGGGAGCACGGCCTTCGCACGCTCGACGACATCGAGATCGATCACGCGGCCCACCACCCGCTCCTCGAGGTCACGACCCAGCTCCTGCGCCGGTTCGAGCCGGTCGAGAGCGCCCGGGACGCCTAGCGGGACCGGCCCGGCGACGTCGCGGGGATTCGTACCAAGCCGA
>JASHUV010000131.1 GCA_030039825.1 Thermoplasmata archaeon | reverse complement strand
GACTCCATTTCGTAGTAAGTCGAACTGCGTAACTAATGCTTCTTAGAGGTGGGAGATGGTATTGTCGTCACCTTGAGACCCGGGACCCGAGGAAAGTCGGCCTCGGCGAGGGTCACCCATTCCGAACATCGCCCGGCAAGGAGCGCCCCAAGGATCATCAGGCTCGGGGCCGTCGGGGATCCCCCGATGGGGCGGGGGGCGGCGGCGCCCTCGAGGGCGGCGGCCTCGTCGAAGGGGAGGATCGTCAACTTCCGTCGGAGCCGGTCGAGGGCCGCGAGGCGTTTGTCACGGCCCGGCGAGGGGTCCGCGCGGGCGATGAGCTCGAGCTCGAGGAGGTTCACGGACGTCGTGGCGAGCTCCTCCGATCGCCAGGTCCTCAGGAGGGCCACGACCTTGGGCTCCCCCCGGAGCAGCCTCAGGAGGATGGGTGTGTCGAGCCCCTTCACGACCGCTCCGTCCGGGCGGCATCGAGGCCCCGGAGGCGCCGCCACGTCGCCCGGTCGTGCCCCCGGGTCTTCGACGACCAACTCCCCTCGAGATCGTCGAGAGGGCCCCGCTGGCTCAGGAGCCGGAGGAGCACCCTCGTGAAGCTCTCCTTGGGGCGCCGCTCCTTCCGGAGCGCGTCGTACACGTCCTTGCGGACGGCGATGTTCCGACTTGACATACATACGACTATGCATATGTGGACTTAAACTTGCCGGGCGGTGGCGGCGCTCATCGCCCGGTCCACCGGGCCCCCCAAGGGCCTATGAGAGGGGAGGGCTCGGGACGCCGATGGACCGGCCCCGGGTCGTGGTGATCGGGCTCGACTCGGTGACGCCCGAGCTCCTGTTCGAGCGGTTCCGCCCCCAGCTGCCCCGCCTGTCGAAGTGGCTCGACCGGAGCGCGCACGGGGTCCTGAAGAGCTGCGACCCGCCGATCACGGTGCCCGCGTGGGCGGTGATGTTCACCGGGATGGACGCGGGCTCGCTCGGTCTCTACGGGTTCCGGAACCGGCGGCCGGGAACCTACTTCCAGATGCTCGCCCCGACCCCGTCGGGGTTGCCGTACCCGCCGATCTGGGACACCCTGTCCCGCTCCGGGCGGAGGGTCTGCGTCGTTGGCGTACCCCCGGGCTACCCTCCCCCGACGGTGAACGGGATCTACGTGAGCGACCTATTGACCCCGCCCGGGGCGGCCGACTTCGTCACGCCCTCCTCGATGGCCGAGGAGGTCGAGAGGGTCTCGGGCGGGTACATCTTCGACGTGACGTTCCGCTCCGACGAGCGGGCCCGGGTCGGGGAGGAGATCGCCACCATGACCCGGCGGCGCTGGACCCTCGCCCGGCACCTCTTCGCGAAGGAGCCCTGGGACCTCTTCGTCGTCCACGAGATCGGGACGGACCGACTCCACCACGCCTTCTGGAAGTACTTCGATCCGGCGCACCCCCGGTACGATCCGGATCCGCGCTTCGCGAACGTCGCCTCGGACTACTACCGGCTCCTCGACGAGGAGGTGGGAGCGTTCCTCGAGGGGGTGCCCGACGACGTTACCGTCTTCGTCGTGTCGGACCACGGCAGCCAGTCGATGCAGGGGGCGATCTGCATCAACGAGTGGCTCGCCCGCGAGGGGTTCCTCTCGTATCGGTCGGGGACGGCCCCCGGGACGCCGCTCGAGTCCGCCGGGGTCGACTGGTCCCGGACCCGGGTGTGGGGTGCCGGGGGGTACTACGCCCGCCTGCAGGCGAACGTCGTCGGCCGCGAAGCCTCCGGGATCGTCGCTCCCGAGGCCGTCGAAGCTCTTCTCGACGAGGTGGTCCACGGGCTTCGGAAGCTCCGGACGCCCGGGGGGGCGCCCATCGAGATCGAGGTGGCGAGGCCCTCGGAGGTCTACGATGAGGTCCGCGGAGTTCCCCCGGACCTCCTCGTCTACTTCGACGACCTGAGATGGAGGTCGGCTGGTACGGTCGGACATCCAACGCTCTTCCTCGACGAGAACGACACCGGTCCGGACGACGCGGTCCACTCCTGGGACGGTCTCTTGGCGGCGGGCGGTCCCGGCATCACGGCGCGCGGCCGTCTCGGCGCGTCGCACATCCGGGACGTCGCTCCGACGATCCTCTCCGTGCTCGGGGTCGCCCCACCCCGGACGATGAGGTCGACCCCGATCTCCGCCCTGTTGGGCCGCCACCGGAGCGGTCGGATCGGGCCCTAGCTCGACCACGTCGAGCACCCTCAAGAGGGCCGAGCGCGATCCGGATGGAGCACTCCCCGGACCACCGGGTCGCCCGATCCATGGTCGCGCGCGATCCGGACACCTCGCTCGGGGCGCCCGCGGTCCCGGCGGTCGCCGACGCCCCGGGGTCTCGGGGACCCCGACCCCGCCGACCGTGGCGGCCTGCTCGGCCGCGGCGGGTCGTCCTCGGGACTCTCCTAATCGGCCTTCTGGTCGCACTGGCGGCGGTCCTCGTCGTGGTGCGGTCCGACCACTCCTTTTCCGGCCAGATCGACCGGTCGCAGTGCCTGGGCGGCAGGTCATGCTCGATTCCTTCCGAGACCCCGGCCCTCCGCTCCTTCCCCGCGGGCTC
>JASHUV010000130.1 GCA_030039825.1 Thermoplasmata archaeon | reverse complement strand
AGGATGTCCGCCCGTGCATCGAGGAACATCACGAGGTCCGGGACGAGGGCGAAGCCGTAGAGCTCCCGCGCCCACTCCCGGGAGGCGCCCCGGGCGACGGCCCGCGCCATGAGCGTGTAGATGTACCGGTCGGCGAGGACCGTGCTCCCCGCGGAGAGCGCCGGCACGATCTTGTTCTCGAGCTGGTCGGCGAAGTCGACGGCGTAGAACAGCGCCATCGTCGTCGGGGCGAGGGTGTGGCCCTGCTTCGCCTCGTCGATCCGTCCGCTGACGAGCGTCGACCGCCTCAGGCCGGTGTCGACGACGGCGTGGCCCTGCACCTCGAGCCACTCCTTGAGCTGCTCGACCTCGGTCGTGCGACCGGAGCCGTCGGCCCCCTCGATCACGATGAGCTTGCCGGCGAGCTTCTCCGTCGGCATCCCGGGAAGCGGGGTCCCGTACGTCCTACCGGTCATGGATGAGGTGCTCCACCGTGGGGAACTTGTCGAGCAGGGGCTTGAGCTCCCGGCGGAGCTCGTTCTGGACGGCCTCGACCGATCGCCCGGCGTCGACGACCGTGAAGCGGTCGCTCGAGGCGAGCCGGTCGTACTCCTTCTTGAGCCGGCCCTGGAAGCGCTGGTAGCTGTCGACCACCTCGTCGGAGAGGCCGAGGTCCATGCCGGCCTCGTAGTAGGAGATCTTGAGGCGCGAGGCGAGCTTGCGCTCGAGCGTGACCTGGACGGGGACCTGGAAGTAGAAGGTCCGGTCGGGCGGCGGGGCGAACCGGTAGATGTTCCGGACCCAATCGGGGTCGCAGCCGCGCGCCGCGTCGCGCACGAACGCCGTGTAGACGTACCGGTCGCAGATCACGACGTAGCCGGCCCGCAGCGGGGGCAGGATCTGCCGCTCGAAGCGGTCGGCGAAGTCGGTGGCGTGCAGGAGCGAGAACGTCGTCGGGGTGAGGAGGCCGCGCTTCTTGCCCCGGCGGATCGTGTCGGCGGTGAGGTCGGAGGAGTTCCACTCCGTGAAGAAGACCCGGTAGTCGCGGGAGGCGAGCCACTTCCCGATGAGCCGGGCCTGCGTCGACTTCCCGCTCCCGTCGAGCCCCTCGAAGACGAGGAGGCGTCCGGGGTAGCCGTGGGTCGGGGACGGGGTCTCAGGAATCACGCGCCCGCACCTCCAGCCCGAGCTCGCGGCGCAGCGGCTTGCGGATCTTCTCGACGGCGCGCGGGGAGAGCCCCGTCTCCGGCGCGCGGGCGAGCAGGAGCGTCAGGGTCCCCCCGTCGTCGGAGAGGGTGAAGCGCGGGTCGCCGTGCAGGAGCGTCTCGGCCGTGTAGAGGATCGCGCCGAACTGGCGGGCCGTCTCGATGTCGGGCCCCCGGATGAGCGGCAGCGCGTCGCGCCGCCAGGAGGAGGGGACCTCGTCGCCCTCGTGGAGGTAGGCCGCCATCGAGGCGAGGAGGATCTCCCGCTGGGTGAGCCCCCAGAGCGGGATGTTCCGGACCAGGTAGGCGGAATGGCGCGCGTGCCGCCAGAGGTCGACGGCGGTGCCGGCGTCGTGCATCCACGCCGCGACCGTCAGCGCCCGCCGGGCCTCCGCGTCCCATCCCCGTCGCTTCGCGAGGAGGTCGAAGAGCTGCCGGGCGATGCGCTCGACGGCCTCGGCATGCTCCATCGAGAAGCCGAGCGACTCGCTCGCCGCCTCGACCGAGCGGTGGGCGAGCTCCTCGGCCGTCGCGGGGAGCACGGCGCGGACCTCCTCGAGGGCGATCCCCTCGCGGATGCCGGTGCCGCTCACGGTGAGGAGCTCCACGCCCGAGGCGCGCACGAGCTCCTCGATGACGAGGAGGCCGGCCACGATGACGTCGGTCCGGTCGGCGCCGATGCCGGGGACGTTGCCGCGCTTCGCCGCCGGGAGGTCGAGCAGGAGCTCGCGCAGGGCCTCGAGGTCGTGGGGACGGAGCGGGTAGCCGTGCACGCGGGGGATCGGATAGTCGCGGAGGTCGATCGCGACCTTCGCGAGCGAACGGACCGTCCCGCCGACGCCGAAGAGCCGGCCCGGGGTCCGGCCGAACGCGTCGAGCGCCGGCTCGATCGCCCGGCGGGCGTACTCGATGAGGTCGTCGACCTCGCGCCCCTTCGGCGGGTCGTGCTCGAGGAAGCGTTGCGACAACCGCAGGGCCCCGAGCGGCAGGCTGACCGAGTTCGCGAGACGACCGACCCGGGTGCAGGCGATCTGCAGCGAGCCGCCGCCGAGGTCGCAGACGAGGTCGTTGTCGAGCTCCCAGGCGCTCGCGACGCCGAGGTAGGCGTAGCGCGCCTCCTCCGTGCCGTCGAGGATGCGGAGCTCGATGCCCGTCTCCTTCGCCACCCGGTCGACGAACGTCGGCCCGTTCGGGGCGTCCCGGACGGCGCTCGTGGCGACGCCCACGGCGAGCGGATGGTCGAGGGCGCGCAACGTCCGGGCGAACCGCTTGAGCCCGGCGAGGCCCCGGTCGAACGCCTCCCGGGCGATCGAGCCGTCGGCCAGCATGCCGAGCCCGAGCCGAGGGCTCTCCTTCGCCTCGTAGATCGCCCGCAGGTAACCGGCGGAGGAGGTACGGAAGACCACGAGGCGGGCCGTGTTCGAACCGACGTCGATGACGGCGACGCGCCGGTCGGCCGGGCGGGCCGCGACCGCGTCGGAAAGGCTCTCCGCGACCCCGCGCGGCCTCTCCACCCCCTCCGGACGCCGGTGGGGGCTTAAAACCCCGCGGCCGACACGGACCGAACCCTAACAAGCCCCCCGCCGCTCCCCGCGCCGGAACGCTCGATGGCGACCCCCCGCCCTCCGAAGGACGCCGTGCCTCTCGTGGCGGCGGCCCCCGAGCCGCCCGAGTTCGACCTCGCGCCGGGGATCCGGACGCTCAACGAGAGGATCCGTCGCGACGCCGAACGGCTGGGGATCGACCCCGATCCCTCCGCCGAGGCGCTCCACCGCTTCCACCGACGGCTGCGCAAGCTCCGGGTCGCCCTGCGCGTCGTCGACGACCTGCTGCCGGCCTCCCGCCGACCGGTCGCCGAGGAGATCCGTCGGCGGGTCACGCGGCTCGCCCGGCTCGTCGGCGAGGTCCGGGACCTCGATGTGTGCCTCGCCCACCTCCCCCGACCGGCCGCCCCCCCGCGCTCGGGGCGCCCGGGGGCCGGCGACGATGCGCTCCGGCGGCGCCTCCGGGAGGAGGCGCGCACCGGCCGATCGCTGCTCGGCGCCTTCCTCCGCGCGGAGATCGATCGCGGGCTGTTCGGCGACGCCGCGACGCTCGTCGAGGCCGGTGCGGGCCGCCTCAAGGGTGCGAGGGCCCGGCGACGCCTCGGGCGAGCGGCGGCCCGCGCCGCCCGACGCTCGGAGGCCGCCCGGCGTCGGGCCGGCCGGCGGGCGACCATCGAGCGGATGCACGAGTTCCGGATCGCGCTGCGACGCCTCCACGAGACGCTCGACCTGAACGAGGCGGCGGGGGGGCCGGGCCCGGGATTTCCCGACCGCCTCGCGCTCCTGCAGCGCGGGCTCGGAGGTCTCCACGACCTCGACCGCCGGCTCGAGATCCTCGAGGAGCTCGGTCCCGAGCTCGCCGGCGAGGTGCTCGTGGCGGCGACCGAGGAGCGGCGCCGGAGGCTGCGCGAGGAGCTCGAGGGCGAGGTCGCCCGGAAGTGGGTCCGCAACGCCCTCGCGGCGTTCGACCCCTGAGGGCCCGATCGCCGCCGCGAGCTCGGTTCGTACTCGGTCGTTTAAGCGGCGCCCTCGATGCTCGGGCGTCCATGGTGGGCTCGTCCCGGGACCTCGCGTCCCGCGCCGACACCGCGCTCGCTCCGTCCGAGGAGGAGGCCCCGATCGCCCGTCCCCCGGAGCGTCTCGTCCTCCTCGGCTGGGAGCGGCGGCTCGGACCCCTCGGGATCGCCGCGCTGGAGCGGACGCAGCTCGCGCTGCCCCCCGAGCAGCTCGCGGCGTGGTTCGACACCCTCGAGGGGCTCGAGGAGCTCGTCGAGCTGAGGACCTGCCAGAGGACGCTCGTGCTCGCGGTCGCCGGGCGCTCGGAGGCCGGGACCGAGCTCGGGGCGCGGCTGGCGCTCCTCGGCCGATGGGAGCCCTACGTCGATCGCGAGGCGGTCCACCGGCTCTTCGAGATCGTCGCGGGGTCCGACTCCCTGGCCCGGGGGGAGCGGGAGATCCGCGACCAGGTGCGCGCGACGGGCGGCCGCGTCGCGAGCCGTCACCCCCGCCCGATCCTCCGCCGCCTCCTGGTCGAGGCCGCCGACGCCGCCGACCGTCACGGACGATCGGCCCCCGCGTCGACGGCCGACCTCGCCGCCGACTGGCTCCGGGCGCGCGTCGACGGACGGGCGACGCGCATCGTCATCGTCGGGGCGGGGCGCGTCGGACGGCGGGCCGCCGAGCGCCTCGCCGACCTCGGCGCCGTCACGCTCGTCTACCGTTCGCGCCCTCCCGAGGCGGAGTGGGTCGCCCGGCTCGGTCTCGAGCTCGCACCGTCCGACGACCTGTCCCGCGCGATCGCGCGGGCCGACGCCGTCGTCGCCGCGGCGAAGAGCTCCGGCCGTCTCGTCGACGCGACGATGCTGCCCCCCGAGGGCGCCGGGGGCCCGCGATGGATCCTCGACCTCGGTCTTCCCCGGAACGTCGACCCCACCCTCGCCGCCCGGGCCGGCCTCGAGCTCGTCGACCTCGAGCGCCTCGCCGGCGATCGGCCCGATCCCGGGTCCTTCGGCGCGCCGTCCGCCGAGCTCGCCGCCGCGGAGGAGCTCGCGGCGGCCGGCGTCGCCCGCGCCTCGGTCGAGCCGTGGGTCCGGGCCCTCCGGGCGCACGCCGAGGAGATCCGTCGGGAGGAGTTCGAGCAGGCGCGGCGCTTCGCCGGCCCGGTCCCGCCCGACGCGCTGAGCGCGTTCGAGCGGATGTCGCAGCGGACCGTTCGGCGTCTCCTCGCCCGGCCGACGGCCGAGCTGCGGGCCCTGCCGCCCGACCCGGAGCACGACGCCCATCGCCAGCTCCTGCTC
>JASHUV010000007.1 GCA_030039825.1 Thermoplasmata archaeon | reverse complement strand
TCTCCGACGTCGTAGAAGTGGGGGAGTCCCTTCTCGGCGGCGAACTTCCGCAGGATCCGGTGGAGGACCGCCGCGCCCTCGGTGGAGGCGGGGACCCAGTGGTCGATCGCGATGACGACGCGGTCCGGGTCCCAGACCCGGGTCGCCCCCATCTGGGCGAACGGAGCGACGGTCTGCGCGCCCTGCTCGTGCATCATGGCGAGATCGACCGTCCCGTCGATGATCTGGCCGGGGACGACCCGGTCGAGCCCCGCGGACCGGGCCAGGACCTTCTCGGCGAGGGTCATGCCGTGCCCGCCGTTCCCGCTCATGTGCCCCCTCCCGTGACCCCGGCCGCCCTCGCGAGGCGCCAGAACTCCTCGTCCGAAAGCCCCGGGTGCTCAAAGCGAGCGCGATACGCCGCGAGGAAGCGCGTCCACGCCGCCTTGCTCTCCGACTCCGACCCGGTCTTGATCTCCTGGAGGAGGCGGGCGAGGACCGCGTCGGAGGCCTCCGCGTGGCGCTCCTTGAGCTTCTCGGCGAGGGCCGCCTTCCCGGTGTGCTTCCCGAGGATCATCTGGCGGTGCCGCCCGACCGTTTCCGGCTGCAACGGCTCGTAGGTCAGGGTGTGGGCGAGGATGCCGTGGGTGTGGATCCCGGCCTCGTGGGAGAAGGAGTTGTACCCGACGAGCGCCTTGTTGGGCGCGAGCGGGACGCCGGAGAGCTCCTCCACGAGGCGGGAGAGCTCGTAAAGGGAGTCGGTGCGGATGCCGGTCCGGACCCCGTAGAGCGTCTCGAGCGCGACGACGACCTCCTCGAGCGAGGCGTTCCCCGCTCGCTCGCCGAGCCCGTTGACGCAGACGTGCGGGCTCGTGACCCCGACCTCGAGCGCCGTCAGGGTGTTCGCCACGGCGAGCCCGAAATCGTTGTGGCAGTGGACGGACCAGTCCTTCGGCCGGACCCGGCGCCGGAACTCCTCGAGGTACCAGCGGAACGTGAGCGGCGTCATGATCCCCACCGTGTCGGCGACGACGAGCCGGTCCGCCTTCTCCTCCGTCACGGCCCGGTAGAGCCGCTCGACGAAGTCGAACGGGGCCCGCACCGTATCCTCCGTGACGAACGCCACGTGGAGCCCGGCCGACTTCGCCTGCCGGACGGATCGGACCGACGCCTCGAGGACCTGCTCCTGGGTCATCTTGAGCTTGTAGCGGAGGTGGACCTCGCTCGCGGCGACGAAGATCGCGATGTGGGAGGCGCCGCTCGCGATGACCGCGTCGATGTCGCCGGCGACGGTCCGGGCGGCCGCGAGGATGTCGCACTTGAGCCCGGCCGAGGCGAGCCGCTTCACCGAGGCGGCCTCCTCCGCCGACACGACCGGGATCCCGGCGTTGACGAGCGGGACGCCGGCGTCGGCGAGCTTCTCGGCGATCGCGAGCTTCTCCTCGGGGCCGAAATGGACCCCGGGTGTCTGCTCGCCGTCCCGGAGCGTCTCGTCCCAGAAGACGATCGGGCTCGCGAAGTGGCGGCTCCCCGCCGTGCGGTCGTGGTAGTCCTCGACGAGCGGGGCGTCCGGCATCGGCGCCGATTCAGGGGGGAGGCGACATAAATCTTGTCGGGAGGGCCGAGAGCTCGCGCGCCGGCCCGGCCCGGTCGGCCCTCGGGCGCCCGCCGTCGCCGGCCCTCGCCCAACCGGAGTTAAATAATCGCCCCCGTTCAAAATGGGCGTCCGGCCCCGTCGGCCGGGCTCTGAGCACCATGACCCCTGCAGCGGCCGGTTCCGCCACGATGCCCGCCCCGGACAGCGCCACGAAGGGACCGACCTCCGGAACACCCCTCCGGGACCTCGCCGTCATGATCGGCGGCCAGGGGGGCGACGGGACGCTGACCGTCTCCGACCTCCTCGCGAGGTACTTCCGCCGCCGGGGCCTCTACGTCTACTCCTCCCGGAACGTCCTCTCGAGGATCCGCGGCGGCCACGCCGACGCCTCGGTCCGAGCGAGCGAGCGCCCGATCGCCGCCGAGAAGGCGGAGATCGACCTCCTCGTCGCCTTCGACGCCGAGGCGATCCGCTTCGGCCAGCCCGAGCTCGACGAGAACGGTCTCATCCTCTACGACTCCTCCTCCTTCCAGTCCGACGCCCCCTCGGCCGTCGGCTTCCCGTTCGCGACCCTCGTCGGCGGCCAGATCGGCCAGCCGATCTACAAGAACACGGCGGCGTACGGCGCGATCTCGGTCATGATGGGCTTCGACCCCGCGGTGACCCGCGGGGTCATCGAGAGCCGCTTCCAGCGCCGCGGCGCCGAGGCGCTCGAGAAGAACCTGAAGGCCCTCGAGATCGGGCGGAAGCTCGCCCTCGAGCGGCCGGAGCTCGTCGGACGCTGGAGCGTCGCCGACGGCGACGCCCACGAGCGTCTCCTCCTGACGGGGAACCAGGCCGCCGCGCTCGGGTTCGTCGTCGGGGGCGGCCGGTTCTTCGCGGGCTACCCGATCACCCCGGCGACGGAGATCATGGAGTACCTCATGCGCTACCTCCCGCCGCTGCACGGCGTCGTCCGGCAGGCGGAGGACGAGCTCGCCGCGATCAACATGGTCCTCGGCGCGGCCTACGCCGGGGCCCGCGCGATGACCTCCACGAGCGGACCCGGCCTCTCCCTCATGACCGAGGGGATCGGCCACGCGGGGGCCGCCGAGATCCCGGTCCTCGTCGCCGATTGCCAGCGCGTCGGGCCGTCGACCGGGGAACCGACCCGCCACGAGCAGTCCGACCTCGCCCACCTCGCGAACCTGGGCCACGGCGAGTTCCCCCGGGTCATCATCGCGCCCGGGACGGTCGACGACTGCTTCCACCTGACCGTGCGCGCCCTCAACATCGCCGAACGCTGGCGGCTCCCCGTCATCCTCCTCCTCGACCAGGCGCTCTGCCAGAACTCCGTCACGACGGCGCCGTTCGACCTCGGTCCGGTGCGCATCGACCGCGGCGACCGGCTGGGCGCGGAGGCGCTCGCCCAGAGGGCCCGGTACGCCTATTACGAGGTCACCCCGAGCGGCCCGAGCGCCTACGCGCCTCCCGGCGTGCCCGGCGGGATCGCGCAGGTCACCGGGAACGAGCACGACGAGATGGGCCACGTCTCCGTGAACCCGGTCAACCGGGCGAAGATGATGGAGAAGCGGATGGGCAAGCTCGTGAAGCTCGCCCCCGAGCTCCCCGAACCGGCGATCTTCGGGCCGGCCGACGCCCGGATCGGCATCATCGGCTACGGCAGCACGTTCGGCCCGATCCGGGAGGCCCAGGAGCGCCTGAGGGCGGACGGGCGGACGACGCGCTTCTACCAGGCGCGCACCCTCTTCCCGGTCCCGGTCGACAGCCTGCGGACCTTCCTCGACTCCGTCGACGTCGCCTACGTCGTGGAGCACAATTACACCGGGCAGTTCGCGCGGCTCATCCGGGAGCACCTCCCGGAGCGCCACGCGAAGCTCCGGACGCTCCTCAAGTTCGACGGGATGAGCTTCCGGGCGCCGGAGATCGCCGAGAGGGTTCGGGGGGGCTAGCGATGGTCGAGAACGTCAAGCCGATCGCGTCGACCTGGTGCCCGGGCTGCGGGGACTTCGGGCTGCTCGCATCGCTCAAGAAGGCGGCGCTCGAGCTCGGGATCCCGGCCCACGAGCTCGTCCTCGTCGGCGGGATCGGCTGCTCCGGCGGGATCCACAACTTCCTCGACATGAACGGACTGCACGCCCTGCACGGCCGCCTGCTCGCGCAAGCCGTCGGCGTGAAGCTCGCGAACCCGAAGCTCACCGTCATCGCCGCGGGCGGCGACGGCGACGGCTACGCCATCGGGATGGGTCACTTCATGCACGCGTTCAAGAAGAACGCGTCGATCCTCTACCTCGTGATGAACAACGAGACCTACGGCCTCACGAAGGGGCAGGCCTCCCCGACGAGCCAGGTCGGATTCGAGGGCAACGTCGAGAACCCGTTCGACGCCGTCCTCACGGCGCTCTCCATCCCCGTCCCGAACTTCGTGGCGCGGACCTTCTCCGGCGACCCGAAGCAGATGACCGCCGTGCTCGTCGAGGCCCTCAAGTTCAACCGCGAGAACAAGGGCTTCGCGTTCGTCGAGGACCTCTCGCCGTGCGTGACCTACAACGACACGTTCAAGGAGTGGCGCGCGAAGGTCCAGGACCTCGCGAAGCTCCCCGGCTACGACCCGACCGATCGCGCGGCGACGTTCCGGATGTGCCTCGAGACGATCCGGGAGGGCAAGATCCCGATCGGCGTGATGCACCGGCCCGCCGCCGTCGACCCGGCGACGTCGGCCCTCGAGCTCAAGCTCCTCCCGGACCGCCTCGGGCCGGCGATGGCGGAGATCGGGCTCGAACCGAACCGGGCGGCCTACGCGAAGCTCCTGGGCGGCCTCGCCTGAGGGAGGGTCCGCGCCGCGGCGCGCCCCGCTCGCCATCGGCATCGACGATACGGACGGCCCCGAGGGCGGCTGCACGACCTTCGCCCTCACGGAGCTCCTTCGGGTCGCGCGCGCGCAGGGGCTCGACGTCATCGGGCCGCCGAGCCTGGTCCGGCTGAACCCGAACATCCCCTGGAAGACGCGCGGGAACGCCGCCCTCGCCGCCCGCGTCGGGCACGGGCGCGGCCCCTCGCGCACCCTCGGGCGTCTTCCCGAGGGTCCGCTCCGGGTGTTCGCGCGGGGGTGGGGGCCGACGTCCGCGGAGACGGAGCGCTTCCTTCCCGCCGCGTGGGCGGCGGTCCTCTCGGCGAGCGAGGACGGGCCGAGGAGCGATCCCGCGATGGTGGCCTTCGACCGCTCCCCGGCCGGTGAGGTCTACGACGCCGCCGTCCGCTCGGTCGTCCGCGTCGCCGACGCGCGCCGGCGGATCCGCGCGCTCGGCGGTCGGGCGTTCGTCCGCGGCGCGCCGCGGGGGCTCGTCGGGGCGCTCGCGGCCACGGCGTGGCCGGCCCGGCGGGCGACCTGGGAGCTCATCGCCTACCGGGACCCGCCGGATCGCCCGCGCGAGATCGACGCGGCGAGCGTTCGCGCGGCCGAGCGACGCTTCCCCTCCCTCTTCCAGTGCTGGGACCCGGCGACGCGCCGATTGCTCGTCGCCCCGCACACGCCCTGCCCCATCCTCTACGGGCTCCGCGGGACGCGGGCCGAGGCCCTTCCGAGGGCGATGGCGCGGGTGCGCTCCTCCCCCGTCGCCCGGTGGGTCATCTTCCGGACGAACCAGGCGACGGGCGACCACCTCGTCGAGCGGGCGGCGGGCGCGATCGGGCCGTACGAGGGCGGGCGGGTCCGGGGCCGCGTCGCGGGCGTCCCGGAGCGTCGTCCGGGCGGCCACGTGGCGTTCTCTCTCACCGATCCCTCCGGGGACCGCCTCGACTGCCTCGCGTTCGAGCCGACGAAGACCCTCCCGAGGGTCGCGGCGAGCCTCCGCCCGGGCGACATCGTCGCCGTCTGGGGCGGCCGCGGACGGGACGCGACCTTCCGGCTCGAGGGGATCGATCTCATCGCCCTCGCGGACCGCGCGGAAGGTCAGCGCCCCCCGCGATGCCCCGCGTGCGGTCGGGCCGCCTCCTCGCTCGGTCGGGCCCGGGGCTACCGGTGCCCGGAGTGCCACCGGCGATTCCCCCCGGAAGCGGCCCGGCCGGTCGTCGCTCCCCCGGAGTACCTCCCCGGCCGCTACCACCCGACACCGTCGGCCCGCCGCCATCTCCACCCGCTCGCCCGGTCCTCGGTGGAGCCGTTGCCACCCGTCCGGCGCACCCGTAAATACGGCGGCCGCCTCGAGGCGCCCTCGGGGTCATCGCCATGATCGGGCCGCGCCTTCGCACCCTCCTCCTCTTCGGCGTCATCATCGCCCTCTTCGTCGTCGTCGGAGGCCTGCTCGGCGACTACCTCTTCGGGAGCGCCCTCGCGGGTCTCCTCGTCGCCCTCGCGCTCTCGCTCGCCATCAACCTCCTGACCTACTTCTTCTGCGACCGGATCATCCTGTGGACGAGCGGCGCGCACCTCGTCCGGGACGACGAGGTGCCGCGGCTCGCCGCGATCGTCCGGGAGCTCGCCCCCCTCTTCGGCCTCCGGGCCCCCCGCCTCGCGCTCGTCGACTCGCCGACGCCGAACGCGTTCGCGACGGGGCGCGACGACCGGCACGCGGTCGTCGCGGCGACGGTGGGGATCCTCCACCTGCTGAACGACCGGGAGCTCCGGGCCGTGATCGCCCACGAGCTCGCCCACGTGAAGGACCGGGACATCCTCGTGATGACGTTCGCGGCCACCCTCGCCGGGGCGATCTCCTACGCGGCCCAGATGGTGATCTTCTCCACCCTGCTCGGCGGGCGGAGCCGCGGGGGCAACAACGTGAACCCGGTCTTCCTCGTCCTCGCCCTCATCGGCGCCCCGATCGGGGCGATGCTCGTTCAGCTCGCGATCTCGCGCTCCCGGGAGTCCCGGGCCGACGAGGTCGGCGCCCGGACGATCGGGGACCCGAACGCCCTCGCCGACGCCCTCGCGAAGCTCGAAACGGCGAACGCGAACCGCCCGATGACGAAGGGTTCGCCGGCGGCGGCGAGCCTGTTCATCGTGAACCCGTTCCGCGGGAGCTCCTTCGCCGCGATCTTCTCCACCCACCCGCCGATCGCGAAGCGGATCGCGCGACTGCGCGCCATGGCGTCCGAGACGACCTACCGGGTCCCGATCCGCGCCCCGCAGGTCGCCGGCGTCGCCCCGGGCCGGAGCCGGCCGGCGTAGGGGAGGAGGCGCGGAGGGTCCGATGCCGGTCTGCCCCTCCTGCGACGTCGCGAGCGAGGCCGGGGCCCTCGCCTGCCCGACCTGCGGGCTCGCCGTCGAGCTGTTCGATCCGGTCCGCCAGGTGGTGGGGGTCCCTCGGAGCGACCCCCGGTACGCCGAGCAGGTCGGCGCCCTCATCGAGGCGTTGGGCAACCTCGCGCTCCCCGCGACCCCCGAGGGCGGGGCCGGGCCGTCGAACGGCGGGTCGACGGCGGCCGAGCCCCCCGAACCGGTCCCGGAGGACCTGCGCATCCACGAGGTCCCGTTGCCCCCGCCCGTCGCGCCGGAGATCGACGTCGCGCGACGGCGGATCGCCGACTACCTCGACCTCGCCGGACGGACCGGGCTCGACGGGATCTCGCTCGACCCGGTGACCCGCGAGCGCGTGCAGGTCGACGATCTCGCGACGCTCGACGCCATCGAGCGCGACCTCTTCGTCCGGGTCTCGGCCGGTCTCACCGACCGGTACGAGTCGCTCCTCCCGCGGCGGACCGCCCTCGCGAGCTTCGGGCCCACCGAGGGGATCGACGCCCGGCTCGCCGCGGGCCGCGGGCACCTCGAGGCCGGGGAGCTCGCCGCGTCCGGGGAGCGGCTCGTCGAAGCGAGCGACGCCCTGACGGCGGCCGAGACGGAGTGGGCGCCGGTCCGGACCCTGCTGATCGAGGCCCGCACGCTCGCCGAGGGGGTCCGACGGTTCGGCGGGGACCCGGCGGGCGCCCTCGGACCGCTGCAGGAGGGGGAGCGCCACGCCAAGGCCGGCGAGCGCGCCCCCGCCGAGAACCTGCTGACGACCGCGACGATCGGGCTCTGGGCCCTCCTGAACCCGCTCCTCACGCGGGACCTCGCCGGCCGGGTGGCGGCGCTCAAGGAGCTCAAGGCCGGCGGCGTCGAGGTGGGACCGGTCATGACCGAGATGCTCGCCTTCAACCGGGCCGTCAAGGAGCGGCGCTACGCCGACGCGATCGCGGCGTACCAACGGGCCGGCTCGGCCCTCCGGACGATCGCGCCGCCGGACCCACCGGACCCGGCGGGCCCGCGGATTTAAGACCGGGGCCCCGCTCTCCCCGCCGTGCCGGTCGCGCCGTTACGGGGGTTCCGGGACTATCCGCCGCCGGAGGCGGGGGCCCGCAGCGCGATCCGCGCCGCGATGCGGGCCGTGGCCCGCCGGTCGGGCTACGTCGAGCTCGAGACCCCGTCGGTCGAGAGCCTCGAGCTCTTCCAGGTGAAGAGCGGCGAGGAGATCGGTAAGGAGCTCTGGGCGTTCACCGACAAGGGCGGCCGGAACGTGACGCTCGCCGCCGAGTCGACGCCCTCCCTCGCGCGCGTCTTCGCCGAGCGGGCGAAGGCCGAGCCGCTCCCCGCGAAGTGGTTCACGGTGGCGAAGCTGTGGCGCTACGAGGAGCCCCAGGGGGGACGCACGCGGGAGTTCACGCAGTTCAACCTCGACATCCTCGGTGCGCCGGCACCGGCCGCCGAGGTCGACCTCCTCCTCACCGTGGCCCGCCTCCTCGACGCCGCCGGGGCGGCGGGGCTCTACCAGATCCGCGTCAACGACCGGGGGCTCGCCGAGGGGATCGGGCGCACCTACGGCGCGACGGACCTCCTCGCGTACTTCCGGGCGCTCGACCGGTCCCGGAAGGGCGGCCTCGGACCGCTCCGCGCCGACCTCGAGGGCGCCGGCCTCTCGCCGGAGTCCGTCGACCGGCTCGTCGCCGACCTCGCCGGCGTCGGGGAGGGCGTGCCGGCCGCCGAGGCCCTCCCGCTCCTCGACGGGTGGGCGGCCCGGGGCCTCGAGCGACCGGGCCCGGAGGGGATCGCGC
>JASHUV010000129.1 GCA_030039825.1 Thermoplasmata archaeon | reverse complement strand
GCTCTACGTGCTGATCGGCGTGCGCGCGGTCCAGGGGGTGGGGATGGCGATGTTCCCGCTCGCCTTCGCCATGATCGGCGAGGAGTTCCCCCGGTCGGAGGTCGCCCAGGCGCAGGGCATCGTCTCGGCGATGTTCAGCGCCGGCGCCTCGATCGGGCTCTTCGGGGGCGCCTGGATCACCCAGACGTTCGGCTGGCAGCTCACCTACCACACGGTGATCCCGGTCGCGCTCATCGTCCTCGTCATGACGATCCTCTACCTCCAGGAGTCCCGGGTCCGGCTCGACCAGCCCGTCGACGTCCCGGGATCGATCCTCCTCGGGCTCACGCTCTCCTTCTTCCTCCTCGGCCTCACCGAGGGTCCGACGTGGGGATGGACGAACCTCTCCGGGGTCCACCTCGCCGGCGTCGCCTTCGGGGTGCCGGAGTTCTTCCTCCTCGCGCTCGTCGCCTTCGCCGCGTTCATCCTCTGGGAGAACCGCACGAAGCTGCCGGTCGTCGACTTCTCGAAGCTCGCCGAGCGGAACATCCTGCTCTCGAACCTCGTCGGCCTCTTCGCCGGGATCGCGATGTTCCTCCTCTTCGTCGGGATCGTCGAGCGCGCCGAGCTCCCGGCGCCGTCCGGCCTCGGGAAGACGCCGCTCGACTTCGGGTTCTATAGCCTCCCCACGACGATCACGAACATGATCGTCGCCCCGTTCGTGGGACGGTGGGTCGGCCGGGCCGGGCCGAAGTACCCGATGATGGCCGGCAGCCTGCTCGTCGTCCTAGGCGGGCTCCTCCTCGTGGCGGGGAGCGGGGAGGTCGTCGAGCTCATCGTGTTCACGATCCCGGTGATGACCGGGATCATCGTGATCTTCATCGCGATGATCAACCTCGTCGTCGTCTCCTCGCGCCCGGCGGAGACCGGCATCCAGACCGGGATGAACCTCACCTTCCGCAACCTCGGGACCTCGATCGGTCCGGTCGCGGGCGCGACGATCCTCGCGAGCGTCCTCACGACGTTCCGCACGTCGGTGAGCCTCCCCGGCGGGACGACGGTCCTCCTGACCTACCAGGCCCCGGGGACGAGTGCGTTCCAGACGATCTTCGGGCTGATCGCGGTGTTCGGGGCGTTCAGCGTCCTCCTGACGCTCCCGATCCGAAACTTCCGGATCCTGGCGGACGGACGCCGCGTCGCCGACGCGGAGCGCGCGCCGCCGGGCGCCGCGCCGGTGGCGGCCCCGAAGCCCGGGGCCTAACCGGCGAGCCTCTCGCGGGCGATCCTCGCCCCCGCGACCATCGCTCCGAGCTTCGCCCAGGCGACGTCGAGCGAGCGGGTCCGGAGCCCGCAATCGGGGTTCACCCAGATCCGTCCCGGATCGCCGAGGTAGCGCGCGGCCCGGGCGATCCGGTCCGCGACGAGCTCGGCCGTCTCCACCTCGTCCCGGTGGACGTCGAGGACCCCGAGCCCGATCTCGCGGTCGTCCCCGTACTCCCGGAAGAGCTTCAGCACCTCGTAGCCGTCGTGCTTGGGGGCGTCGCGGTTCGCGAACTCCCAGGCCCATTGACGGCAGGACCGGGCGCCGAGGATCGCCGGGAAGAGGCTCCGGTAGTCGGAGAAGCAGATGTGCATCGAGAAGGTCCCGTCGAGCCCCTCGGTGGCGGCGTTGAAGCCCTCGGCGACGAGGTCGGCCTCGTCCGGGTGCGTCCCCGCGGCCGGCTCGTCGATCTGGATGACGCGGGCCCCCCGCTCGAGGAGCGCGCGGAGCGTCGGCCGGAGCGCCTCCCGGGCGATGTCGATCACGAACTCCTGCCGGGACCTCCGACGGGCCCCCCGGCCCTTCCAGCCGGCCTGCCGGGCGAGGTAGTGCTCGTCGTACGACCACTCGGCGAGCGTGTACGGCCCCGTCACCGGGACCTTGGGGACCTTCCGGGCGTGGGCCCGGACGAAGTCGAACTCCTCGAGGTGGTAGGGCGCGCGGGGCCCGACCGGACCCGTCGCGGCGGCCTTGAGGTAGTACTTGTTGTCGAAGGAGCGGACGTGGCCGGCGAACTCGAAGCCGGTCATCTGGCGGACCGCGAACTCGTACATCTCGATCCGCCGCGCCTCCCCGTCGTAGACGCGCTCGAGGCCGGCGGCCTCGAGGTAGCGCAGGGCGAAGAGCGCCCCGAGGTCGCGCGCGGCGGCGGGCGCGATCGTGCCGTGGCCCCCGTCGAGGAGCGCCGCCGCGTCCGGCAGAACCGTCGCGTCGAGGAAGGGGATCCGGGGCTGCCAGGCCGCGAGCTCCGCCCGGGCGGCGCCGTCGAGCGGCGCCCCGCGCTGCCCGAGCAACTGCCAGCGCGGTTTCGCGAGGCTGCCGATCTCCTGCGCCGGGAAGAGCGCCGGCCGGCTCATGCGCCCCGCCCCCGGGCCTCGATCCGGGCCTTGGCCGCCGGCAGGACCCCGAGCTTGCGGGCCGCCGCGGCGTACGGAAGGAGGTCGAGCGGCGCCCCCGGGCCGAGCCAGATCGACGGGGGAGCGAGGCGCTCGGCGAGGTCGGCCGCGATCCGGGCGATCTCCTCCGGGTCCTCGGCGAGCGTCGTTCCCGAATCGACGCAGCCGAGCCCGAGGGCGCGACCCCGCCAGGCCGCCCCCAGGGCGTCGGGCTCGGTCTCGGCGAGGTCGACGCCGACGACCGAGACGGGCAATCGCGCGAGGAGCTCCGCGACCGGGGCGGCGTCCCCGAAGAACGTCCACACGAGCGTCGGGTGCGGGCCCGCGGTCGAGGCGATCGCGCGGTACGCCGCGATCGTCGCCTCCGCGAGGGGGCCCTTCGGCGGGGCGACGACGAGGAGGGGCTCCTGGAACTGGAACGCGGCGACGCCGGCGGCCCGGAGCTCGGCGAGCTCCTCGGCGAGGAGCCGGCCGATCCGGTGGGTCAGGGCCTCGCGGGTCTCCCCGGAGCGGTTGTCGAGGAGGCCCGCGAAGGTGTACGGGCCCGGGAGCGTCACCTTCGTGCGGGACGCCGTCCCGGCGACGACCGGCGGGAGTCGGCGGGCGACGGCGCCGGGGGTCCGCTCCGGGGGCGCGCGAAGGATCGGCTGGCGGTAGAAGGTGTTCGTCTCGAACCAGCGCGTGATCGGGCCGACGGAGAACCCGGGCCATCCCTCCGAGACGGGACGGAAGAGGTCGTCCCAGGCGAGATACCCGCCGCTGAGCGGATCGAACCCGAGGCGGGCCTCGAGGTCGGTCACGTCCGCCTCGGCCCGCTCGTACAGGTGGGCGACGGCCTCCGGACGGGCCCGCCCGCGGTCGAGGTCGCGCGTCGCGGCGACGAGCGCCTCGCTCCGGGGGCAGGGTCCGGTGAGGACGGTATGGACGTCCATGGAAGGTCGCGGGCGAGCGGGGCGACGGGCTTAACGGTGGCGGAATCCCCGGCCGCGAAACGACGTTGCACGGCGAGAAACGCCCCGCGGACCGGCGGCGGATCGCGCCCGGCGCGGCGTCCGGGACGTCGACGATCGACGAACGCCCGAACGTCCGTCCAAAGGGTTATCTTGCGCGGCCCGCTCGTACGTCTCTCCGATGGCGCAGGCGGCCGAGCGGACCACCGGCGCCGAGCGGAGCGAGCGCCGGCGCGGCCGGGCCCCGTCGCCGGAGGCCGAACAGACCGAGGCCCTGAGCGAGCGCGCCGTGCGCCTTGCCGAGTTCTACCAGGGCAAGGTCGAGACCGTCCCGAAGGTGCCGGTCCGCAGCCTCGCCGACTTCTCGGTCTGGTACACCCCCGGCATCGCGCAGGTGTCCCGCGAGATCGCCCGGGCCCCGGAACGCTCCTTCGACCTGACCGGCCGGTGGAACACGATCGCCGTCGTCACCGACGGGAGCCGGGTCCTCGGGCTCGGGGACATCGGTCCCCGAGCGGCGCTCCCGGTCATGGAGGGGAAGGCGCTCCTGTTCAAGTTCCTGGGCGGGGTCGACGCGATCCCGCTCCCGGTCGACACGAAGAGCCCCGCCGAGCTCGTCGAGACCGTCCTCCGCCTCGCGCCGGCGTTCGGCGGGATCAACCTCGAGGACATCGCCTCGCCGAAGTGCTTCGAGGTCCTCGAGGAGCTCCAGAAGCGGCTCCCGATCCCCGTGTGGCACGACGACCAGCTCGGCACCGCCGCGGCGACCGTCGCGGGGCTGCTGAACGCCCTCCACCTCACCGACCGTTCGATCGGGTCGATCCGGACCGTCCTCCTCGGGGCCGGGGCGGCGAACCTCGCCACGGCCCGTCTCCTCGTCGCCCTCGGCCACGCGCCCCGGCGGCTCTCCCTCGTGGACCACCGGGGGATCCTGCACGGCGAGCGGGAGGACATCGACGAGATGATGCTCCACAACCGCTGGAAGTACCGGATCGCGCTCGAGACCCACGGCGGCGGGCGGACCGGCGGGCTCGACGAGGCGCTCGCGGGCGCCGACGTCCTCCTCGCCGCGTCGACCCCGGTGCCGGGGACCGTCACGCCGGCCCAGGTGAGGTCGATGGCCCCGAGGCCGATCGTCTTCGCGCTCGCGAACCCGCTTCCCGAGATCTGGCCGGCCGACGCTCACGCCGCCGGCGCGGCCGTGGTCGCCACCGGCCGCTCCGACTTCCCGAACCAGGTCAACAACTCGCTCATCTTCCCCGCGGTCTTCCGGGGCGTCCTCGACGCCCGCGCCCGCTCCATCCCCGACGAGATCGTACTGACGGCGGCGCAGGAGCTCGCCGGCCGGACCCGCGGCGCGGGCCTCACCGCCGAGCACATCCTGCCCACGATGGACGAGCGGGAGGTCTTCCCGCACGTCGCGGCGGCGGTCGCGGTGCGGGCCGTGGAGCTCGGCCTCGCCCGGACGCGCCGGTCGCGGGAGGAGTTCTACGAGCGGGCGGAGGCCCTCATGGGACGCCCGGCCACCCTCGTCCGCGCGCTCGCCCGAAGCCGTCTTACCTCGCCGATGCCCGACGAGCGCCGGTCCCCGAGGAGCCGACGATGACGGATCCGGTCCCCACCGACGCCCCGAGGCCCGTCCACCTGAGGAAGGCGACGACGAAGGACGTCCCGGCGCTCGTCCCCCTCCTCGTACGGCTGAAGCGGCTCAACGAGGAGTTCGACCCGCTCCTCAAGGTCCGCGACGACGCCGCCGAGCGCGCGGCGGAGGTCCTGACCTCCGACATCGGGAACCCGAAGGCCGTCGTGCTCGCCGCCGAGGGCGTCGGCCCGGACAAGGACAAGGTCGTCGGCGTGGTCCGCGCGCAGGTCCGGGAGCGGAAGTTCTACTTTCCCGAGCTCGAGGGGGTCATCCTCGACATCTACCTCCTCCCGCTCTACCGCCGTCGCGGCGTCGGCGAGTACCTCCTGAAGGAGACGACCGCCCACCTGAAGGCGCTCGGCGCCGGCGTCGTCACCGCCGAGTTCCCGACGCAGAACGAGATCGCGGTCCGGTTCTACCAGAAGCGCGGCTTCCGGTCGATCACCTCCCTGCACGCCCGCTCGCTGTAGCGGCTCCTGCCCGCTGACCTCTTGTAAGGCCGCGTCGGTCGCCCCCCCCGATGCCGTCCCGTCCCGCGCCCGCGAGCCCCGCCGCCGCGCCGAAGTTCCTCCGACGGGGCAAGGTCAAGGAGGTCTACGAGCTCTCGCCGACCGAGCTCGAGTTCCGCTTCACGAACGACATCTCCGTCTTCGACAAGCACATCCCGAGCGAGATCCCCCACAAGGGGGAGACGCTCACCCGGACCGCCGCCCACTGGTTCGAGCTCTGCGGGCGCCAGAAGGTCGCCCATCACTACCTCGGGCTCACCGGCCCGCGGTCGATGCGCGTCCGAAGGGTCCGCGTGGTGCCGAAGCCGAGGACGCTCGGCCCCTCGCCGAAGGACTACCTCGTCCCGCTCGAGTTCATCATGCGCTACTACATCGCCGGATCGATGTGGGACCGCGTCAAGTCGGGCCAGGTCAAGCCCGAGGCGCTCGGCTTCGCCTCCGGGCACGCGCCGACGTACGCCGAGGCGCTCCCCGAGCCGCTCTTCGAGATGACGACGAAGCTCGAGCCGATCGACCGGCTCCTCACGACCGCCGAGGCGCTCGAGCTCGCGGCGATCGACACGCCGAGGCTCCGCGAGATCGAGGAGATGGTCCGGAAGATCGACACGGCGATGTCGAAGGAGATCGAGCCCCGCGGCCTCCTGCACGTCGACGGCAAGAAGGAGTTCGGCATCGACGCCGAGGGCCGCGTCATGGTCGTCGACACGTTCGGCACGGCCGACGAGGACCGTTTCTGGGACAAGGGGGCGTTCGAGCGCGGTCGGCAGGTCGACTTCTCGAAGGAGTTCGTCCGGCAGCACTACCGCTCGACCGGCTACTTCGACGCCCTGACGAAGGCCCGCGAGGCCCACGCCGAGGAGCCGCCGATCCCGCCGCTCCCCCCGCTCGTCGTCGACGAGGTGAGCCGGCTCTACACGACCGTCTTCCAGCGGCTCACCGGCGAACCCTTCCAGGCGAAGGAAGGGAGCGGGGCGGCCTGAGCGGGCCCCTCCCCGGGGCCCTCCATCCTCCGGCCGTTTCTCTCCCCTCCCCGCCCTTTATGAGCCCGGCCGACGGTCGGCGGCCGTGAACCCCCGCACGAACGCCCGCGCGACGCCCGCCCCGCCGGACGCCGAGCCGGAGCCGGCCAAGGCCGAGGTCGCCCTCGAGGACCTCACCGGCGTCGGCGCGACGACCGCCGACAAGCTCCGGGAGGCCGGCTACACCGACCTCATGGAGCTCGCCGTCGCGTCGCCCGGGGACGTCGCCGAGGCCGCCGAGATCGGCACCGCCGTCGCGCAGAAGATCATCGCGGAGGCCCGACGGCTGGCCGACGTCGGGAGCTTCGAGAACGGGACGGTGCTCCTCGCCCGCCGCCAGAAGCTCGGTCGCATCAGCACGAGCTCGAAGGCGCTCGACGAGCTCCTCGGCGGGGGCGTGGAGACCCAGGCGATCACCGAGTTCGCCGGCGAGTTCGGGACCGGGAAGACCCAGATCGCGCACCAGCTCGCCGTCAACGTCCAGATGCCGGTCGCCCAGGCCGGCCTATCCGGCGAGGTCGTCTACATCGACACGGAGAGCACCTTCCGCCCCGAGCGCATCGTCGACATGGCGAAGGCCGCCGGCCTCGACCCGAACGAGGCCCTCGCGAGGATCCACATCGCCCGCGCGTTC